>CAUPYO010000048.1:0-9876 GCA_963515565.1 uncultured Microbacterium sp. | reverse complement strand
ACCGTCGGTCCAACATTATCCCTTCGACGGAAACAGTATATGATTGGATTTATGCCCTTGTGGGTGCTGCGGCGAGCCGGCGCGCGGACCCATGAGCTTCGATGGAGAAGAGGACGACATGGGTGGACAGACGTACGACACGCCAGTAGTCATTGCGGGAGGAGGTCCCGTGGGCAGTTCGCTCGCCATCGACCTCGCGCTGCGGGGCGTGCCGAGCATCGTCATCGAGCGTCGCGAGCGCGGCAAGCCGTTTCTTCTGCGCACGAACATGACCAACGTCCGCTCGATGGAGCACTTCCGCCGGTGGGGAATTGCCGACGCCCTGCGCGCGAACGATCCCGTGCCCGACGACATCCGACGGGACGTCTCGTTCGTGACCCGGCTCAACGGAAAGCTGATCCTCAACCTGCCCAACTCGTACGAGTGGAAGGAGCGGCTTCCCTTCGCCGCGGAGCTGGCCGAGTGGGCACCGAACGAGGGCATCGAAAAGACAATGTGGGACCGAGTCGCGCAGCTGCCCGAGATCGACTACCGAAACGTGACGGAAGCGCAGACCTTCGTCCAAGACGATGACGGCGTAACGCTCACCGTGGTGGGCCCCGACGGTGAGTACGACATTCGCGCGCAGTACCTCGTCATCACCGATGGCAGTCGTGGCCACCTCCGCCGTGACGTGTTGAACGTCCGTCTGGAGGGCAATCCCAATCTCGCCCCGAGCACGTCCTGGCACTTCCGCTCGACGCAGCTCAAGGAGGTGTGGGCGAACGGTGCCGGCCCCGTGGTGTCGATGGTCTACATCTACAACGAGGACCGCGGCTCGGATCTGATCACGCCCCAAGGCCCCGACACGTGGCAGTACTTCGCGGGGCCGCTGCCCGAGGGTGTCGACGGTGACAACTGGGAGCAGGTACGGGCGCTGATCGTGAAGGCCGTCGGCGAGGAGATCGATATCGAGCCCTTGAGCGGAGGTGCGTTCGCGCAGCGCTCTCTGCTCGCGCCGCGCTTCGACTTCGGCCGCGTCGCGCTCGCTGGCGATGCCGCCCACATGGTTTCTCCGCAGGGAGGGTTCGGTATGAACAGCGGCATCGGCGACGCCGCCGACCTGGGATGGAAGCTGGCTGCGCTCCTCGATGGCTGGGGCGGTCCGGGACTGCTGGCCAGCTACAGCATCGATCGTCGAGAGGCCGTGCGCTTCATCCAGCTCGGTTCGGAAGCCAACCATGCCCTCGGCGCCATCGAACTCGTCCGACCCGGCATCGAGGCGTCCGGCCCCGAAGGCGACGCTGTGCGCGAGGCGGTGAAGAACGACATCCTCGAAAAGAAGATGGTCCAGTTCAAGCGCATGGGCGGCCAGCTCGGCTACCGATACTCGCTCTCGCCGATCGTCTGGCGCGACGGAACCGAGGAGCCCCCGCCCACCTTCGCGGACTACACGCCGAGCGCCGCGCCCGGCAATCGAGCCCCGCACCGCTGGCTGGCAGACGGCTCATCGCTGTATGACCACTTCGGCCAGGGCTTCACGCTGCTCAACTTCGGGGGAGTGGATGTCGCGGCGCTGTTCGCCGGCGCGCAGGAGCGCGGAATCCCACTGGAAGAGTTCGTCCCCGACGCGGTGGACCTCCCCGGGCTGCACGAGCAATACGCGCGCAAGGCAGCTCTGGTTCGTTCCGATCATCACGTCGTCTGGCGCGGCGACAAGCCGCCCGTCGACATCGATCGGTTGTTGAACATCATTACCGGTCACGCCTCGTGGGCGGGCCGCTGAGGTAGTGGCATCCGAGAAGGTCTGGACGAGCGGCAGCGCAATCGTGGCGCAGGGTGGGAAATCACCGCCGCATCCGTAAGGGTGATGCCCTGCGCCACCACGCCCTCATCGCGCAGCTCAACGAGAGTGTGGACGCCTGAGGTCGATGCCTGTTCCCAGTGATCGTCCGGATCGCCTCCCACGACGTCGGGTCTGACCGCCGGCTCGACTGGGGCTGGACATCGGGACCGTAAGTCGAGGATGCGACGCGAGCGTCCGGCCGACTTTCGTGTCGAAGCAGCGGATGCCGCGATTCCACGCGGCCGCCACCGCGGACATCGCGTCGTCGTGGGAAGACGCGCGATAGGGGGTGCCCGGTTGCGCGGTGCGCAATCCGATCGCGGACACCGTGATGCCGCGGATGGATCTTTGACGGTGATCAATGGACGACAGATCGGATGATTGCGATTAGATGAGATGTATGATGTACTAGCTCTCGCCCGTCGACCGACGGACGCAGTCGTCAACGACGCCGACCAGAAAAGGACGCGCAATGGCATCACAGCACCGACGCTCTCGTCTTGTTCCCCGCATCATCGCTCTCGCCACCGGCATCGCCGCTGTCGCGGCGCTGACCGCCTGCTCCGGCGGTGGTGGCGGGGGAGGAAACTCCCAGTACGGCTTCGACGCCGCCGAACAGGACGCCAAGGCCCCGATCACGGTCTGGGTCGATTCCTCGCGCGAGCCGATCGCCAACGCCTTCAAGGCGGCAAACCCCGACCTCGCCGTCAACGTCGAGACCTACGACGGCAACTCGGGCGGCAGCGACTCGTTCAAGACCAAGGTCGCCCTGTTCGACCAGTCCGGTTCGGGCTGGCCCGACGTCGTCTTCTCGAGCCAGCAGAACGACACCTCGTGGGCCAGCAAGTCCACCAACGGCGGTCAGCCGTTCGCGGCCGTACTCAACAAAGGTCTGCTGTCGGACGATTTCCTGGGCGGCTTCACCAAGGGTGCGAATGACCCGATGACGGTCGACGGCAACGTCTACGGCGTTCGCAACGACCTCGCTCCGGTCGTCTACTGGTACAACGACGCACTCATGAAGCAGTTCGGCTACGACGTCCCCAAGACGTGGGAGGACTACCAGGCGCTCAGCGACAAGGTCGCAGCAGAGCACCCCGGTTACATCCTCGGCTCGGTCGGCGACTCGTTCCAGGGCCCCTACATCTACTACTGGGGTGCCGAAGCTCCGATCTTCCAGGCCAGCGGTGACACCTTCACGAGCAACTTCTCCGACCCCAACTCGGTGAAGGCCACGAAGCTCATCGACCACATGCTGGCGAACAAGACCCTCGTCAACGACAGCGTCTTCGGCGCGGACTTCGTCTCGAAGTACAGCGGCAAGGTGCTCGGCATGCCCGGCCCGGCGTGGTACTCCGGTGCCCTGTTCCAGAACAAGGACAGCCTGAACGCCCCCGCTGGTTCGTGGGGCGCGGCCGACCCGCTGTCGTGGAGCGGCGCTGACAAGGTCACCGGCGCCGTCGGCGGCGGTGTCTGGTACGGCTCCAGCCACTCGAAGAACCTCGCCGCCGTGGCGAAGTTCTTGCAGTACGTCACCAGCTCTGACGACGCGGTGAAGCTGGCCTCGGGCCTGCCCGCCTACCAGTCGGCCGCCGACAAGTGGCTCACGCAGCAGGCGAGCTCCGGCTACTACGTGGGCGATTTCAAGTCGGCGATCACGACGGCGGCCGGTAGCGTGTGGAACGGTTGGGGCTACCCGTCGTTCAGTGCAGAGACCGCGTACGCGTCGATCATCATCCCCGGTATCTCCGCGGGCAAGACCCAGTCCGACCTGGTTCCAGCGCTCCAGAGCGAATACCAGAACCAGGCCAAGGTGCAGGGATACACGGTCAAGTAGTTCCCGTTCCACGCGGATGCTGACGCACCCGCCGCGAGCAAAGGAAAATCTCATCACCACCTCGCTCACCGCTCCCGCCGCCGCTGCCGCCTCCTCAGAGGCGCGGCGGCGGCGGGAGCCCCGCTCCTCCGCCCGACGTCGTCCGGATCGCTCGCAGAGCCGGATCGGCTACGTCTTCATCTCGGGATACGCGATCCTCCTCCTGGCGTTCGGCATCGTCCCGACTCTCTACGCCGTCTTCCTCTCCTTCACGAAGAACGGCTCGTTCGCGGGCGTCGACAACTTCGTCAAGGTCTTCACCGACTACCGGTTCCTCCCGGCGGTGATGCACGTCGCCGTGTACCTCGTGTTCTACCTGGTGTCGCTCCTCGTCTTCGTCGTCCTTCTCGCCCTGCTCGTGCACGGTCTGGGCCGCCGCTGGCTCTCGACCAGTTACCGGTTCGTCTACTACATCCCGGGAGCCCTCGCAGGAGCCTCCAGCGTCATGCTGTGGCTGTTCCTGCTCGACCCGACCGTCAGTCCGGTCGCTTTCCTGCTTCGTGCCCTGGGCTTCGAGAACTTCGTGCAGACCGTCTCGATCGACAACCTGCCGATCATCTTCACCGTCGTCGCCTTCTGGACCGGCGCCGGTGGCTGGATCGTCATCATGTACGGCGCGCTGAACAACATCTCCGGCGATGTGCTCGAGGCGGCGCGCATTGACGGCGCAGGCCCGGTGAAGACGGCGATCCACATTCAGATTCCGCTTCTGCGCAAGTGGATCTCGTACATGGCGGTCATGTCGCTCGCCGCCGGCACGCAGCTGTTCGTCGAACCCCGCGTGCTCTCGCAGGCATCCAAGGGCGTCGTTCCGCCCGACTACTCCATCAATCAGCTCGCGTACCTGTACGCGTTCCGTCAGGGCGACTTCAACGGGTCGGCCGCCATCTCGCTGCTGCTGCTGCTCGTTGCCGGTGCCCTCTCGGCGATCTTCGTCTTCCGAGGAGGACTCTTTGAGCGCGACTGACCTCGACCTGCGGGCTCACCGCCGCCGACGGGCCGCCCTCTCGCCTGCCCAGTGGATGAGCCGAGCGCTCGTCGCCGTGGTGCTGATCTTCTTCGTCCTGTTCTTCGTGGTGCCGATCGTCTGGCTGCTGCTGGCACCGACGAAGACGCCTCGCCAGCTGCTGCTGGACGCGCCGTTCAGTTTCGGCGCATTCGACACCCTCGCCAGCAACTGGAACGAGCTCATGCAGTTCCAGGGCGGCATCGTCTGGACCTGGATCGGCAACTCGGTTCTCTACACCGGAGTCGCCCTGGTGGTCACCTTGATCGTCACGATTCCGGCCGGGTACGCTCTGGCGCTCACCGAGTTCCGGCTGCGCAAGACGCTGCTCATGCTCACCCTCGTCGTCATGCTCATTCCGAGCACCGCGCTGGTGCTCCCGGTGTTCCTCGAGATGTCGGCGGTGAAGCTCGTCGGCAATCCGCTGGCGGTGATCCTGCCGTTCTCCTTCTTCCCGTTCGGTGTCTACCTCACCTACATCTACTTCTCGACCAGCGTGTCGAAGGATCTGTTGGATGCCGGGCGCATCGATGGTGCGGGGGAGTGGCGCGTGTTCGCGCGGATCGCGATGCCGCTGGCCACTCCGGTGATCGCCCTCGTCGGATTCTTCAATCTGGTGGGCAACTGGAACAACTACTTCTTGCCGTTCGTGATGGCTCCCGGACGTAAATCTCCCATCCAGGTGGGTCTGGCGGAACTGCTCTCCAATGTGCCGCTGTTCAACCCCACCAGCGGCGCGTCGATCACCATCAGCCTTCCCGTGTTGGCGCTGGCGACCGTGGTGTCGGTCGCTCCGGTGCTCGTGATCTTCCTGTTCTCGCAGCGCTTCCTCGTGACGGGGATGACCGCGGGCGGGACGAAGGAATGAGCACGCCCGGTGCCGGCCCCTCCGTTCGGCGCTTCGGCATGGCCGCACGGCTGGTTCCGGCTCAGCGGGCGGAGTACCTGCAGCTGCACAGTGAGGTATGGCCGCAGGTCGAGGCGACGATCAGCCGCTGCGGCATCCGCAATTTCACGATCTTCGTGCTCGACGACGTGATCCTGGGTTACTACGAGTACGTCGGCGACGACTACGAAGCCGACCAGGCCCTCATGGCCGAAGATCCGGTCACCCAGAAGTGGTGGTCGTACACCGCTCCGTGCCAGCTTCCGTTTCGCGAGGGCTCGGACAGCCCGAACTGGGAGCACTTCTCCGAGGTGTGGCACCAAGACTGACGGTGGGGGGCGAGGCGGCTCGGGGGATCCGTCGGAGCCCCTCAGCGTCTGAGGCTGCCTGTCAGGGCTGACGGTTGGTGGGCTGTCGTCGCCGCTGCCACGCATCCAGGATGTGCGCGCGCATTGCGGCTTCCGCGCCGGGGGCGTCGCCGGCGGCGATCGCGTCGAGCACCTTGCGATGCTCGTCCAGCGTCTGGCGGAAGACCTCGGCGGACGGGTTCGTTGTGAAGCGTGCCGATTCGCGCGCGCGGGAGTAGAGCGTGCGTGTGATGCTCTCGGCCAACGGGATGTGCGATTGCTGCATCACCGCGAGGTGGAACTGCATGTCGGCGTCGTTGTACTCGTCTTCGTGATCGATGGTGTGTTCCATGCGCTCGAAAGCGGCGCGCAGGGCTTCGAGTTCATCGTCGGAGCGTCGGGATGCCGTGGCTGCCGCCATGGCTCCTTCGAGCGATCCGCGGACGATGGCGAGGTCGTCGAGAACACCGAGCGAGGCATCGTTCTCGAGCATGACCTGCAGCACCACCGGGTCGAGCACGTTCCACGAATCGCGCGTGCGCACGGTCGTTCCGCTTCCCTGCACAACGGCGACAAGGCCTTTTTCTTCGATGCGCTTGACCGACTCGCGGATCACGGTGCGGCTCACGCCGAAGTGCGCGCTCAGCTCGGTTTCGATCGGCAGCATGCTGCCGACCGGGATCTCGCCGGTGATGATCGCCGTGACCAGGTCGTGCACGACGGCGACGCCGAGGCGAGAGACCGGGGTGCGCGCCGCGGGCCGGGCGAAGACGCCCGCGGACACGCCTTCGGGGCGAAGATCATTCATCTCAACATTCTAGGCGTCGACGGCCGCTGCGCCGCGGTCTGCGCCGTCGATATCTCCGGCGAGGCGAAGGCCGGCGCGAGCGGGGCGCACGTGCGGTCCCGCGATCTGCAGCCAGTTGCCGTCGTGGCGGGCCGCTTCGATGGCCGTCTCGTCGATCGACACGCCTGCCCCGGGCTCGTCGCCCAGCACGATGCCGCCGTCGATGAACTGTTCGTCGATCGTCACGCCGAACGGCGCGCGGAGGTCTTGCACTTCGGCCGTCAGGTGGTTGGGAACGGCGGCCGCGGCGTGCGTCACCGCGGGGTTGCTGGTGAGCCCGACCGGGCTGATCGGCAGGTCGCGGGCATGGGCGGCGTATGCCAGGCGGAGGAAGTGCGTGACTCCCCAGACGGCCCCGGTCTGAACGATGTCCACGGCGCCGAGGTCGAAGAGGCTGCGGAACTGCTCGAGCCCGGTGAGGTTCTCGCCCGTCGCGACGGCGGCCTTCACCGACTGCGTCAGCCGGGCGTGGCCCTCGGCATCCCAACGGCGCAGCGGCTCTTCGATCCAGGTCAGATCGAGGTGGTCTTCGATCGCCGAGACGTAGCGGACGGCCTGCTTCAGGTTCCACGACTCGTTGGCGTCGAGCATGAGGGCGGGATGCCGAGTGTTGCGCTCGAGCGCGTCGCGCACGATGCCCAGTCGGCGAAGGTCGGCGTTCAGGTCGCGGCCGCCTTTGAGCTTGCCGCTGGTGAAGCCGCGCGTGGCCATCTCTTCGTAGAACGCCGCGAGCTGCTCGTCCGTGAGGGCGATGTCGAGGCCTGAGGCATACCCGGGTACGAAGCGGTCATCCGCTCCCAGCAGCCGCCAGAGGGGCTCGCCGAGCAGCTTGGCCTTGATGTCCCACAGTGCGGCATCGAGCGTCGCGATTCCGCCGAAGGTGGCACCGTTGTGACCGGCCTTGAACACGTGCGCGAGCATGCGGTCGTACAGTGCCGAGACGCCGCGGGGGTCCTGCCCCTCGAGCGCCGGGAAGATGCGCGCGATGTCGTGATCGGAGCCGACGCCGATGCCCTCGACGCCTTCATCGGTTTCGATGACGACGATCGACACCTCGGTGATGCCGGAGGCGATGAACCCGTTGACGTCGCCGACAGGTCGCCCCCAGTCGCGGTGGGTGCGAACGGTGCGGTAGCCGGTGATCTTCATATCGCCCTTGACATTCTCCTGGATCGTGACACTAAAGAGCATACATCATATGAACCTCTGAGGAAGGGTCAGGATCGCCGGACGCGCAGGTGCGTGACGCCGCCGTCGACCTCCAGCGCCGTGCCCGTCGTCGATCCCGACCGGGGGCTCGCGAGGTAGAGGATCGCGCCGGCGACCTCCTCGGGCGTGACCATGCGGCCCGTCGCCTGACGCGCGTCGAGCGCGGCACGTTCGGCGACCGGATCGGCGAAGCCCTCCAGCATCCGATCGACGAACGGCGTGGATACCGTGCCGGGGCTCACGCAGTTGACCCGTACGCCCTCCGCCACGTGATCGGTCGCCATCGCATAGGTGAGCGAGAGCACCGCGCCCTTCGAGGCGTTGTAGACCGCTCGCTGAGGGAGGCCGTTGAGGGCGCCGATCGAGCAGATGTTCACGATCGCCGCGTGCGACGACCGGCGCAGGTGTGGGAGCGCCGCCGCGCAAGCCCGCGCCGTGCCGCGCACGTTGATGTCCAGCACGCGGTCCCAATCGGCTTCGGTTGCCTCTTCCACCGTTCCCACGCAGCTGACTCCCGCGCTGTTGACGAGGATGTCGATGCCGCCGAAGCGCGCGACGGCGGCGTTGATCGCGGCATCCACGGACGAGCGGTCGGTGACGTCGGCGCGGAAGCCGCTCAGCGGTTGCGCAAGCCCGTCGACGGCCAGGTCGAACACCGCGACCGTCGCGCCCGCCTCCGCCAGCGCGTGTGCCGTGGCCAGGCCGATGCCCGATGCGCCGCCGGTGACCACCGCGACGAGGCCCTCGAATTCGAGCGCGCTCACGCCTGCACCATCCTCTGGCGGGCGCGGCCGAGGCCGTCGATCTCGAGGTCCACGACATCACCGTGGCGCAGATAAGGATGGTCGGGCAGGCCCAGGGCGACGCCACCCGGCGTGCCCGTGTTGATGAGGTCGCCGGGGTGCAGCACCATGAACTGCGACAGGTACCAGATCACGTGAGCGACCGAGAACACCTGCTGCGCCGTCGTGCCGTCCTGGCGGAGTTCGCCGTTGACCCAGAGGCGGAGGCCGAGCGCCTGAGGATCGCCGATCTCGGCGGCGGGCACGAGCACGGGCCCGAGCGGGTTGAACGTCTCGCAGCTCTTGCCCTTGTCCCACTGACCGCCGCGCTCGAGCTGGAATTCGCGCTCCGAGACGTCGTGGGAGAGCACGTAGCCGCCGATGCACGCCGCGGCATCCGCCGGAGAGGAGAGATAGCGCGCGGGTGCGCCGACGACGACGCCCAGCTCGATCTCCCAGTCGGTCTTCACCGAGCCGCGGGGGATGAGCACGTCGTCGAACGGTCCGACGACCGTGGTCGGATCCTTCATGAAGACGACGGGTTCGCCGGGCACGTCCGCTCCGGTTTCGGCGGCGTGATCGTAGTAGTTGAGTCCGATGCAGACGATCTTGCCGGGGCGGGCGATGGGGGCGCCTGTGCGCCTCTCGTTCGCGTCGTCGACCAGAGGCAGCATGCCGGCGCGGTGCGCCTCGATCGCGCGCGCGATGCCCCCGGAGGCGAGGAAATCGCCGTCGATGTCACCGGTCACCGGTCGCAGGTCATAGGCGATGCCGCCGTGCCAGAGGACGGGGATCTCCTCACCTGCGTTGCCGAGTCGCGCGAGCGTCATATCGTCTCCTTCGGTGGGTTCGGTTCGGGTTCAGCGGGTGACCGTCGCCGCGGGGCTGAGGGCCAGGTCGGCGGGGCGGGCGGCACCCTGCCAATCGCCGGGGTGCAGGCACGCGCACGCGCCGCAACGGGTGGCCACGCGAAGTCGTTCGTCGGCCGGTGCTCCCTGAACGCGCGCGGCGAGGTAGCCGGCCGCGAAGGCGTCGCCCGCGCCGACGGTGTCGACGGGGACGATTCGCTCGGCCGCGCGCTGGTGGACGACACCGCCG
>CAUPYO010000047.1:0-9946 GCA_963515565.1 uncultured Microbacterium sp. | reverse complement strand
ACGCGGGGCTCTTCCAGGGGCGCCGCCGCGGCGTGGTCATCGACGGCACCGAGCATGACCTGGGCGCCGTGGGAGACGTCGTGCGCGTCGACCCGCAGCCCGTGCTCGACCAGCTCGCGGCGGGCCGCATTCCCGTCGTGTCGTCGATCGCTCCCGACCTGGACAACCCCGGCCAGTCCCTCAACGTCAACGCGGATGCCGCAGCGGCGGCGCTCGCCGTCTCCCTGGGTGCGGCGAAGCTCGTCGTGCTCACCGATGTCGCGGGGCTGTACGCCGACTGGCCGAACCGTGACTCGCTGGTGTCGCATCTGACGGCCGACGAGCTGCGCGAAATGCTCCCGCGACTCGAGTCGGGCATGATCCCCAAGATGCAGGCCTGCCTCGACGCCGTCGACGGCGGCGTCGACACGGCCGCGATCATCGATGGGCGTCAGCCCCATTCGGTGCTGGTGGAGGTCTTTACAGAACACGGAATCGGAACAGAGGTGGTGGCGCGATGAGTGGCGTGCAGCAGGCGACAGTGGCGATGTGGCAGGACGATGCGTCGCGAGACCTCGTCCGCAACGCGGGGGAGCGCATGGCCATGTTCGTCCGCGGCGAGGGATCGTCGCTCTGGGACGCCGACGGACGCCGCTACCTCGATTTCCTCGGGGGCATCGCCGTGACCTCGCTCGGTCACGCCCACCCCGTATTCGTCGAGGCTGTCTCCCGTCAGGCGGCCACGCTGTCGCACGTGTCGAACTTCTTCGCCACGCCGCCGCAGCTGGCGCTCGCCGCGGAGCTCAAGCGCCTCTCCGGGGCGGGAGACTCCGGCCGCGTGTACTTCGCGAACTCGGGCGCCGAGGCGAACGAAGCGGCATTCAAGCTGGCGAGGCTCCACGGTGCGGCAGGCGACGGTCGCGCCGCGCGCTCCCGCATCCTGGCTCTGAAGGATGCCTTCCACGGGCGCACGATGGGTACGCTCGCCCTCACCGGCAAGCCCTATATGCAGGCGCCGTTTCTGCCGATGGTTCCCGGCGTCGAGTTCATCGAATCGACGGTCGACGCCCTCGACGCGGCGATGGATGAGACCGTCGCGGCGCTGTTCGTCGAGCCGATCAAGGGCGAAGCCGGCGTCGTGCCGCTGCCTGAGGGTTACCTCGCCGCCGCGCGCGAGATCACCGCCCGTCACGGCGCGCTTCTGATCGTCGACGAGATCCAGACCGGGGCCGGGCGCACCGGGGCATGGTTCGCCTTCCAGCACGAGGGCGTCGTCCCCGACGCGATCACCGTCGCCAAGGGCATCGGCGGCGGGTTCCCGATCGGCGCGCTCATCACGTTCGGCGCGGCCAGCGAGCTGTTCTATCCGGGCACGCATGGTTCGACCTTCGGCGGCAACCCGCTGGCCACCGCCACGTCGCTGGCGGTGCTGGGCGAGATCGAGCGGGCGGGCCTGGTCGACAACGCCGCCGTCCGCGGGGCACAGCTGCACACGGCCATCGACGACATCGACTCGCCGCTGGTCGAGGGATGCCGTGGCCAGGGCCTGCTGATCGGTGTTGCCCTGCGGCATCCCGTCGCCGGTGCCGTCGTCGCGGCCGCCCAGGAGCACGGGCTCATCGTCAACGCCGCCAACGACAGCACCATTCGCATCGCGCCGGCGCTCACGATCGGCGACGTCGAGATCGACGAGTTCGTCGAGTTGTTCACCCGTGCCCTCTCCACCGTCGCCGATGCGCTCGTGCTCGACGCATCCGACGCCGATTCCTCGACCACGGAGGTCTCCGCATGACCCGCCACCTGCTCCGCGACGACGACCTGAGCCCGGCCGAGCAGGCCGAGATCCTCGACCTCGCCGTTTCGCTCAAGAAGGACCGCTGGAAGCTCAAGCCCTTGGAGGGGCCGCAGACCGTCGCGGTGATCTTCGACAAGAGCTCGACGCGCACGCGCGTGTCGTTCGCCGTCGGCATCGCCGACCTCGGCGGGTCGCCCTTGGTGATCTCCACCGCGAACAGCCAGCTCGGCGGCAAGGAGACGCCGTCCGACACGGCACGCGTGCTCGAGCGTCAGGTCGCGGCCATCGTGTGGCGCACCTACGCGCAGGCCGGTCTCGAAGAGATGGCGCGCGGCACGACGGTTCCCGTCATCAATGCCCTCAGCGACGACTTCCATCCGTGCCAACTGCTCGCCGATCTGCTGACCATCCGTGAGCACAAGGGCCAGCTCAAGGGACTGACCCTCACCTTCTTCGGCGACGGCACCTCGAATATGGGGCACTCGTACGTGCTGGCGTGCGTGACCGCGGGTATGCACGTGCGGGTCGCCTCTCCCGCCTCCTATGCGCCGCGCGCCGACGTGATCGCCGACGCCGATCGCATCGCCGCCGCGACCGGCGGGTCGGTGACGCTGTACACCGACCCGACCGAGGCCGCGGCCGGTGCCGATGTCATCGTCACCGACACATGGGTGTCGATGGGCAAGGAAGAGGAGAAGATCCAGCGCGTCCACGACCTGGGCGGTTACAAGGTCACGCAGGAGACGATGGCGCTCGCCGATCCCGCTGCCATCTTCATCCACTGCCTTCCCGCGGATCGGGGATACGAGGTGGATGCCGAGGTCATCGACGGTCCGCAGAGCGTCGTCTGGGACGAGGCGGAGAACCGTCTGCACGCCCAGAAGGCGCTTCTGGTCTGGTTGCTGCGCCAGCAGTGACCGCCGCGCCGGGGGACGGATGAAGCCGGGGGACGCACGAGCATGACGGCTCGCGTGCATCCACCCCGCGCGCTGTCGGCCGTGAGTCGGCTGGCGGGGATCGACCTCGCGCGCGGGCTCGCGGTGGTCGGGATGTTCGCGGCGCACCTTCTCGTCATCGAACCCTTCGACCCGGCGCACCCCGCGACGTGGCTCGATGTGGTCAACGGTCGCTCATCGATCCTGTTCGCCACGGTCGCGGGGGTGTCGATCGCGCTCATGACCGGGCGGACGGTCAGCGCGGGCACCCAGCCGGTGCTCGGGCGGTCGCTGACGGTCGCGCGACGCCGGCTGGTCGTCCGCGCGGCGATCATCTGGGCGATCGGCATGATGCTGAGCGCTACCGGCGTTCCCGTGTTCGTCATCCTGCAGGCCTATGGCATCCTCTTCCTGCTGGCGCTTCCGCTCGTGCGACTGCCGGCGCGCACGTTGTGGATGCTCGCGGCATCGGTCGCCATGGTCGTGCCCTGGGTGCTGCCGTCGATCGACAACGCTCTTGTGAACGCGGGCGAGGTCGGCGGCGACATCGTGCTGCTGCTTGGGTGGCACTACCCGTTCCCGCTCTGGGCGGCTTTCATGATCGCGGGTCTGGCCGCCGCCCGCTCTGACCTGAGGGCACTGCGCACCCAGGTCGTGCTGGTGGCGGCGGGCGCGACGTGCGCGATCGTGGCGGCGGCGGCATCCGCGTTCGTGTCCGCGTCGCCCGCCTCGTATCTCGGTCGCGTTCTCGCCGACGAGCCGCACTCGGGCGGGGTCCTCGAAGCCGTGGGCTCGGGCGGCTTCGCGCTCGCCGTGATCGGCCTGTGCCTGCTCATCTGCCGCACCCCGTTGCGCGTCGCCGTGCTGCCCCTCCGCGCCGTGGGAACGATGCCGCTGACGGCATACGTGGGTCAGATCGTGGCGTGGGCGATCTGGGCCTCGCTGGTGCTCGGAGACGTGCACGACCTGGATGGTTTCCGGGAGCTGCAGCCGTTCTGGCCGTTCGTCCTCGGGGCGTTCCTCTTCTGCACCGCGTGGGCGGTGTTCCTCGGCCGCGGGCCGCTCGAACGCGCCCTCGGCTCCGCGACGCGGGTCGTCGTCCCCGGCTGAGCCGCTCGTCCGTCCCGTTCCGCCGGGTACGCGGTGAGATGACGGCCACCCGCGAGGATGAAGGCTCGCGGACCCGCCCACCCGTGCCGCGGGCCCTGCCATCTGGGCTCGGTAGGCTGGTGCGGTGAGCGAAACGACACCGCACGGTACGAACGACGGCGCGCTCTGGGGCGCTCGATTCGCCTCGGGCCCCTCGCCCGAACTGGCCGCGCTGAGCCGTTCGACGCACTTCGATTGGGTGCTGGCGCCCTACGACCTCGCCGGGTCGCACGCCCACGCCGCAGCGCTCGCCGCCGCCGGCTATCTCACCGTCGACGAAGAGGCGCGGATGCACGCGGCCCTCGACACGCTCGCCGCCGCCGTGCAGGACGGCACGCTGATCGCGCAGCCCGGCGATGAAGACGTGCACGGCGCGCTCGAAGCCGCGCTCATCGCCGAGGTCGGGCCGGCCCTGGGCGGCAAGCTGCGCGCCGGACGCAGCCGCAACGACCAGATCGCGACCCTCGTGCGCTTGTATCTGCTCGATCACGCGCGGGTCATCGCGCGCGACATCCTCCGCGTCATCGACGCCATCGTCGCGCAGGCCGACGCCCACGCTGAGGCGATCATGCCCGGGCGCACGCATCTGCAGCACGCGCAGCCCATCCTGCTCGCCCATCACCTGCAAGCGCACGGCTGGCCGTTGGTGCGCGACCTCGAGCGCCTGCGCGACTGGTCGGTGCGCGCGGCCGTCTCGCCCTACGGCGGGGGAGCGCTCGCCGGGGCGACGCTG
The DNA here is from genome assembly GCA_963515565.1 of uncultured Microbacterium sp. Taxonomy (GTDB): domain Bacteria; phylum Actinomycetota; class Actinomycetes; order Actinomycetales; family Microbacteriaceae; genus Microbacterium. The sequence continues at coordinate 5,355 of CAUPYO010000047.1, read as the reverse complement.
GGCCTTGACCCACAACTGGTCGCCGATCGCCTCGGTCTCGTGCGGCCGGCCGAGAACTCCCTCGACGGCACGAGCGCACGCGACGTCGTCGCGGAGTTCGCCTTCATCGCCGCGATGATCGCGGTAGACATCTCCCGCTTCGCCGAGGACATCATCTTTTGGAACACCCGCGAATTCGGCTTCGTCACGCTCGATGACGGCTATTCCACGGGCTCGAGCATCATGCCGCAGAAGAAGAACCCCGACATCGCAGAGCTCGCGCGCGGCAAGGCGGGGCGACTGATCGGCAATCTCTCCGGGCTTCTCGCGACACTCAAGGCGCTGCCGCTGGCGTACAACCGAGATCTCCAGGAGGACAAGGAGCCGGTGTTCGACTCGGTGGCCACCCTGGAGATCGTGCTTCCCGCCTTCGCGGGAATGGTCGCGACGATGCGCTTCGACACGGCGCGGATGGCCGAACTCGCACCCGCCGGGTTCTCGCTGGCGACGGATGTTGCGGAATGGTTGGTGAAGCAGGGGGTACCGTTCCGTGATGCGCACGAGATCTCCGGCGCGCTCGTGCGGGCCTGCGAAGATCGCGGCATCGGGCTCGAGGATGCCGATGATGCGCTGCTCGCCGAGGTGTCGGCGCAGCTGACCCCGGCGGTGCGCAGCGTGCTGTCCATCGAGGGATCGGTCGGCAGTCGCACGGGAGCCGGCGGCACCGCGGGAGTGCGCGTCTTCGAGCAGCGCGCCGAGCTGGTCGGTCGCGCGCAGAGCGCGGCGGCGTCACTGATAAATCCGAGTTAGCAGCTAGAGGCTGATATTTTCCGAATATCAGCTATATGCTGTTTTCATGAACGTCGCCGTCATCGCCGACATCGTCGGCTCGCGCACCCTGCCCGATCGGGCCGCGGCCCAGCGCCAGCTCGAAGACGCGATCGCCCGCGCCGAAGGAGATGTTCCCCTCGCTGTTCGCGAACTGCGATCCACCGTGGGAGATGAGCTGCAGGGCGTGTATCCGTCGCTGGATGCCGCGATGGCAGCGCTTCTGCTGCTGCGGCTGGCCCTGCCCGACGATGTCGACTGCCGCTTCGGCATTGGCGTCGGCGCGCTCGGCGAAGTGCCCTCCCGCGCGGGTGTGCTCGCCGAAGGACCGGGGTGGTGGGCGGCGCGCGAGGCCGTCGACGCCATCCATGCCAAGCAAGCCCGGACGATCCCGGGGGCCCGAACCTGGGTGGTCGTCGACGCGGACGCCGCGCACGTCGAGGTGGGGGTCGCCAACGCGTACCTCCTCGCGCGCGACCAACTCGTGAGTGCGATGAGCGCGCGCACGCGTCGTCTCGTCTACGGGCGGCTGCTCGGTGCGACCCAGGCCGAGGTGGCGGCCGCGGAGGGGATCACCCAGTCGGCCGTCTCCCAGGCCCTCGGCGCGGCGGGCGCCGGGGCGCTCGTCGACGGCTTCGCGCAGCTGCGCGATCGGATCGAGGGTTCCCGCCCGCGCGCCTGAGTCAGTGGATGGCGAGCCAGACCACACCGGCCGCGGTGCAGGCCCACAGCAAGCTCGCCAGGGTCCCCACGATGAACCGCTCCCGCGCCGCCGGTGTGGCGAGCTCGGTGAACCGGCCGATGCCCTTCAGTGCGATGACCAAGGCGACGGCGCCGGGGAATCCGGCGAGGATGCCGAGTGCCGCGGAGGCGCGCTCGAGATAGCCGATCGTCATGCCTCCGCGGAGGATCTCCTCTTCGCGGGGGGCATCGCCGGCCCGCTCCGTCATCATCTCCACGAGGATGCCGCCACGGGGACCCTCCGGTGTGCGACCACCGTCGGCAAGGGTGAGCACCCAGCGGGCGAAGGGATCGCCACCGAGAACCGCGAGGGCCGTTCCGAGAAGCGCCAGTCCCGCGGCATACACCTCGGGCACGCGAAGCGGCAGGACAGTGAGCGCGACGAGGGCTGCCGCGACGATCCCCGCGGCGATGGACAGCAGGGCGCCGTGCGGTCGCCGCCGCGCGATGACGACCAGGACGAGCGCAGCGCACAGGGCGACGAGGAGCGCGATCGCGATGACGGTGGTGATGATCGCCGGGGTGTGCGGGGTCATAGCGGTCAGTCTGGCACGGGCGAGCGGATCCGCCCCCGGCCGCCGCACCGAGGCGTGGTACGTGGCGCTGATAGCCTGGAACGCGTGTCTGAAACCGTCTCCGTGAGTGCCAGTGCGCCGGCTCCCGCCAACGATCCGGCGTTCGAAAACGTCTGGGACGAGATCGTCTGGCGCGGCCTCGTGCACGTGTCCACCGACCAGGACGCCTTGCGCGAGCTGCTGGGCGGGGAGCCGATCACGTACTACTGCGGGTTCGACCCCACCGCGCCGAGCCTGCACCTGGGAAACCTCGTCCAGTTGCTGCTGATGCGTCGGCTTCAGCTGGCCGGTCACCGACCGTTGGGACTCGTCGGCGGCTCGACCGGACTCATCGGCGACCCGAGGCCCACCGCGGAACGCACCCTCAACACGAAGGACACCGTGGCCGAATGGGTCGGCAACCTCCGGGCACAGGTGGAGCGCTACCTGAGCTTCGAAGGTGACAACGCCGCGCGGATGGTCAACAACCTCGACTGGACGGCGCCGATGAGCGCCATCGACTTCCTGCGTGAGATCGGCAAGCACTACCGCGTGGGCACGATGCTCAAGAAGGACGCCGTCGCGGCGCGTCTCAATTCCGAAGCGGGCATCAGCTACACGGAGTTCAGCTACCAGATCCTCCAAGGTATGGATTACCTCGAGCTGTACCGCCAGTACGACTGCGTCCTGCAGACCGGAGGATCGGACCAGTGGGGCAACCTCACGAGCGGCACCGACCTCATCCACCGCGTCGAAGGCACCTCGGTCCACGCGATCGGCACGCCGCTGATCACCAACAGCGACGGCACCAAGTTCGGCAAGAGCGAGGGCAATGCCATCTGGCTGGATCCCGCGATGTGCAGCCCGTACCGGATGTACCAGTTCTGGCTGAACACCGACGACGCCGATGTGATCGAGCGCCTCAAGATCTTCACGTTCCTCACCCGCGCCGAGATCGAGCACTACGCCGAACTCGTGGCATCGGAGCCGTTCCGGCGTGCCGCCCAGAAGCGCCTCGCGCTTGAGGTAACGACCACGGTGCACGGCGAAGAGGCGACGGCCGCCGTGATCGCGGCATCCGAGGCCCTCTTCGGGGCGGGCGATCTCGCCGCACTGGATGCCGCAACGCTGCGCAGCGCGCTCGAGGAGCTGCCCCACGCCAGCGTCGCCGACGGGACGACGGTCGCCCAGGCGCTCGTGGAGACCGGATTGTGCGCGAGTCTGAGCGAAGCGCGTCGCGCGGTCGCTCAGGGCGGCGTCAGCGTCGACGGCGTCAAGGTCGACGACGACGGTGCCGTGGTCACTGGTGGACTGCCCGGCGGCGTCGGCGTGCTGCGCCGCGGCAAGAAGACGCTCGCGGGCGTCTTCTTCGAGCCCCGGCGCTGACGGCGGCATCCGTCCGAAAGGAGTCGCCGTGCCGTTCACCGTTTCGCACGCCGTGGTGGCGCTGCCGTTCGCACGCACCCCGTTTCCTGCCGCGGCGGTCGCGATCGGCGCGATGACCCCGGACCTCCCGCTGTTTCTTCGTGGCACGCCCCTGACCTATCAGCTGACGCACACGAACGTCGTCGTCTCGACGCTCGTCGCGGCGGTCCTGCTCGCGCTCTGGTACGCGCTGCTCCGGCCCGCCGTGCGATCGCTGTCGCCCTCCTGGCTGGCACAGCGGCTGCCGGTGGACTGGGACAGACCCGCAGTGCCGGGGTGGTGGTCGCATCGTCCGGCGTGGCTGTCATCGGCGCTCGTGACGGTGTCGCTTCTGGCGGGCGTCGCCTCCCATATCGCCTGGGACGCCTTCACACACGAAGGCAGATGGGGCACTCGCCTCTTCCCCGCGCTCGATGAGCGCTGGGGGCCGCTCGTCGGGCTGAAGTGGCTGCAGTACGGGTCCACGGCATTCGGGCTGATCGTCCTGGCGATCGCTGCGGTCGTGTGGGTGCGCCGCCGGCCACCCGCCATCGTCGAGACGGGTGTTGCGCCGATCGTCCGCCGGCTGTGGTGGGTGTCGTTGCCCGCCGTGCTCGCCGCCGCGTGGGGGATCGGACTGCTCGTCTACGGCCCGATCACGCCCACGTGGACCGTCGCGCATCTCGCCTACCGCGTTCTGCCGCCGGCATGTGCGGTGTGGGGTGCGGCGACTCTCGTGCTGTGCATCGTGATCGTCGCAAAACGGCGCCGTCGTACGTGACGATTTCGGCATGACGGCGACCGCGCGACAGAGCGGTAATGTGAACGTGCACATCGAAGGCGAGGGCACCGTGTCGGCTGGCGAGGAAAAGGCGCGCAGCGCGAGCATCCGCGATGTCGCGCGTGCCGCCGATGTCTCGTATCAAACCGTCTCGCGGGTTCTCAACGACCATCCCTCGATCCGACCGGAGACCAAGCAGCGGGTGCTCGACGCGATGGCGCAGCTGCGCTACCGGCCCAATCAGGCGGCGCGCGCTCTGGTGACCAGTCGGTCGCACACGCTGGGTGTCGTGCTCGGTTCGCGCGGGGAATACGGTCCCTCTTCCAGTCTGGCTGCGCTCGAAGACGCGGCCCGCGAGCGGGGCTACTGGGTCAATTCGGCGTACCTTCGCGACACGCGGCCGGAGACCATCGCCGCGGCGGTGGAGCATCTGCGGCGCCAGTCGGTGGAGGGGATCATCGTCCATGCGCCACAGGTGCGGGTGTTCGACGTGCTCGCCGAGCTCGACGTCGACATCCCCTACCTGGGGCTGCACAGCGCCGAGCGGGGCATCGCCGAGCGCGCGGACGATCAGGTGCGCGGTGCGCGGCTGGCGACGGAGCATCTCATCTCGCTGGGCCACGCCGAGATCCTTCACGTCGCGGGTCCTCAGGACTGGATCGAGGCAGAGAGCCGCATGCAGGGCTATCTGCACGCTCTCTCGGATGCCGACCTGCCTACCCGGCCGCCCATCCTCGGTGACTGGACCGCCGATTTCGGCTATCACGCGGCGGTCGAACTGTCGCGGCGCCTCGACTTCACGGCGGTCTTCGTCGCCAACGACGCCATGGCCCTCGGCATGATCCACGGATTTCGCGATGTGGGGGTGGACGTCCCGGGGCGGGTGAGCGTCGTCGGTTTCGACGACATCCCGCTCGCCGCTCACGGCTGGCCACCGCTCACGACCGTGCACCAGCAGTTCGCCGGCCTCGGCCAACGCGCGATGACGGCGCTCCTGCGCGCGATCGGCGCGCCCGACGCCCCGGAGGATGCCGCTCAGGGCATGGATGTGGAGCCATCTCTCGTCGT
>CAUPYO010000046.1:0-10141 GCA_963515565.1 uncultured Microbacterium sp. | reverse complement strand
AGTCGAGTGTGATCGACAAGCTCTCCCGCAGCTTCGGGATGCAAGGACCGATCCGCGCAGCCATCGCCGACGAGCTGCCCGTGTATGGCACGTGCGCGGGACTCATCCTGCTCGCCGACCGCATCACCGACGGCATCCCGGGCCAGGAGAGCTTCGGCGGCCTCGACATCACCGTGCAGCGCAACGCCTTCGGCTCTCAGGTGGATTCGTTCGAGACCGAACTCACCGTCACGGGGTTCGATGAGCCGGTCTCCGCGACATTCATCCGCGCCCCGCGCGTGATCGAGGCCGGGGCCTCCGTCGACGTTGTCGCCACGCTCCCCGACGGCGGGATCGTCGCCGTGCGTGAGGGGATGCTGCTCGGCACGGCATTTCACCCCGAGGTGACGGGAGAGACCCGCTTTCACGAGCTGTTCCTCCAGATGGTGCGCACGCCCGGGTGACGCGGGCTACCGTACAGGCATGACGACCTGGGTGGCGCTCCTGCGCGGAGTCAACGTGAACGGCATCACGATCCGCAGCGCCGAGCTCGCGGCGTTGCTGCGCGATCTCGGCATGGGCGACGTGAAGACGTTTCTCGCCAGCGGCAACGCCCGATTCACCGCTCCCGTCGACGTCGCCGGCCGCGGCGAGCTCAAAACCCGCATCGAAAAGGCCCTGCGCGAACGCTTCGACTACGACGCCTGGATCGTCCTGGTCACCATCAACGAGTTGGAGGCGGCGACGATCGCGTACCCCTTCGACGCCGATGACGGGGCGCGACAGCCCTATGTGATCTTCTGCAGCGAGATCGCCGTCCGCGATGCCCTGGTGGATGCCGCGGCATCCCTCGACGGGGAGGAAGACCCGACGCAGCCCGGATTCGGCGTCGTCTACTGGAGTCCGCAGAAGGGCCGCACGCTCGACACCCCGTTCGGCACGCTCCTCGGCCGCGCCGAGTACAAGCCGACGACGACCACCCGCAACCTCCGGACGCTGCTCAAAATCCTGGGCTGAAAACCACCGGTGACGCCTGAGTAAACTGGAGATCATGTCCGGACACTCCAAATGGGCCACGACCAAGCACAAGAAGGCGGTCATCGACTCCCGCCGCGCGAAGTCGTGGGCGAAGCTCATCAAGAACATCGAAGTCGCTTCCAAGCTGGGCGGCCCGGACCTGCAGGGTAACCCGACCCTCTTCGACGCCGTTCTGAAGGCGAAGAAGACATCGGTCCCCAAAGACAACATCGACCGTGCCATCAAGCGGGGTGCGGGCATCGGCGGCGACGCCGTCGAGTACTCCTCGATCATGTACGAGGGGTACGGACCCAACGGTGTGGCGCTGATGATCGAGTGTCTGACCGACAACAAGAACCGCGCCGCCGCCGAGGTGCGCACGGCGCTCAGCCGCAACGGGGGAACGCTCGCCGACCCGGGCTCGGTCGCCTACAACTTCACCCGCAAGGGCGTCATCGTCGTCTCCGACGAAGGCACGAGCGAGGATGACGTCATGCTCGCAGCGCTCGAAGCGGGCGCCGAAGAGATCGAGCCGCACGCGCAGGGCTTCGAGGTCATCACCGAGGCCTCCGACCTCGTCTCGGTGCGTTCGGCACTGGCCGACGCCGGCATCGAATACGAATCCGCCGACGTGGAATTCGTGCCGAACCTCAAGGTCGAGATCGATGCAGAGACCGCCCGCAAGGTGTTCCGACTGATCGACGCTCTCGAAGAGAGCGAAGACGTGCAGAACGTCTTCAGCAACTTCGACCTGACCGCCGAGGTTCAGGCCGAGCTCGAGGAAGACGAGTAAGCCGCGTTTCGACTCGCTACGCTCGCTCAACGACCGGTGGGGCTCGCTTCCCGGGGCAGCCGCGAGTCGAAACGCCGATGCCTGCACACTGCGCCTAGCGTGAGGGAGTGGCATCCGCTCTTCGTGTTCTCGGCATCGACCCCGGCCTGACCCGCTGCGGCGTCGGGGTGGTCGACGTGCGCGCCGACCGATCAGCGACGCTGGTGCATGTGGGCGTCGTTCGCTCCGGTGCGGATCTGCCCATCTCCGAACGGCTGGCGCTGATCGCGGCGGGACTGCGTGAGGTCATCGCCGCGCACCGACCGCAGGTCGTCGCGGTCGAGCGGGTGTTCGCCCAGCAGAACCGCAGCACGGTGATGGGCACGGCCCAAGCAAGCGGAATCGCCCTGCTGCTCGCCGCGGAGAACGGTCTGCCGGCGGCGACGCACACGCCCTCCGAGGTGAAGGCCGCGATCACGGGATACGGGTCGGCCGATAAACGTCAGGTGCAGACGATGGTCGCGCGAGTTCTCCGCCTCGACGCCCTTCCACAGCCGGCCGATGCGGCGGATGCTCTCGCGATCGCGCTCTGCCACGGCTGGCGCCGCGATGCTCCGACCGCAGGAGGAGCCGGAGCGCTCACGCCGGCCCAGCGCGCGTGGGCCGACGCGGAACGGGCTACCCGACGCTGAACGGGCGGGCAGGCGTAATGCGTGTCGCTCGAACAAAACTGCGAACGACTGTCTAGGGTGGTGGCATGATCTCTTCGCTGCGTGGCCGCGTCCTGCATCTCGACGCGGAATCGGCGATCATCGAAGTCGGCGGTGTCGGTTTCAGCGTCGCCATCTCCGCTGCGCTGGCGCGATCGCTGCATCTCGGCGACGACACGTTGCTCCACACGGCACTGATCGTGCGGGAAGATGCGCTGTCGCTGTTCGGTTTCGTCGACCGCGAAGAGCTGAGCGTCTTCCATCATCTGCTGAGCGTTTCGGGGGTGGGCCCGAAGTCGGCTCTCGGAGTCCTCTCGGCACTGAGTGTGCCGCAGATCGCCGACGCCGTCATCGCCGAAGACGACGCCCCCTTCCGGCGCGTCTCGGGCATCGGACCGAAGACCGCGAAGCTGATCGTCGTACAGCTCGCCGGAAAACTGCACGCGTCGGTCGGAGCGGCATCACTTCCTCCGTCCGCGGCTGCGCGCGGCGACGTCGCCGGGCAGGTGGTGTCGGCTCTTACCGCGCTCGGCTGGAACGAACGGACCAGCGTCGAGGCTGTGTCGATGGTGGTGGATGCCGCGACCGATTCCGACCGACACTCGGTCCCTGCACTGCTGAAGCTCGCACTCGCGCAGCTCGGCCCCGCCCGACCGGAGCGTGCCGGTGTCTGAGCCGTTCGATCCTGCCATCGCCGAAGACGAGACGGAACTAGCGGTCGAAGGCGCCCTCCGCCCCACGTCGCTCGCCGAATTCGTCGGACAGCAGAAGGTTCGCGGACAGCTGCAGCTTCTGTTGGAGGCGGCGCGCATCCAGCAGCGCTCGCCCGATCACATCCTGCTGTCCGGGCCTCCGGGCCTCGGCAAGACCACGCTCGCCATGATCGTCGCGCACGAGAGCAACCGGCCGCTACGCCTCTCGAGCGGCCCCGCGATCCAGCACGCCGGAGATCTGGCCGCCCTCTTGTCGAGCCTGGTGCCGGGAGAGGTGCTGTTCATCGACGAGATCCATCGCATGGCACGATCCGCCGAAGAGATGCTCTACCTCGCGATGGAAGATTTCCGCATCGACATCATGGTCGGCAAGGGTGCCGGCGCCACGAGCATTCCGCTCGATCTGGCGCCGTTCACCCTCGTCGGCGCGACGACCCGCTCGGGCCTGCTGCCCAATCCGCTGCGCGATCGCTTCGGCTTCACCGCACATCTGGAGTACTACGAGCCCGACGAGCTCGAACAAGTCGTCTCCCGCTCGGCCCACGTGCTCGGCGTCGACCTGCCGCCTTCCGCCCGCTCCGAGATCGCGCGTCGCTCCCGAGGCACACCCCGCATCGCGAACCGCCTGCTGCGCCGCGTGCGCGACTACATCATCGTCCACGGCACGGGCGCCCCCACGGCATCCGACGCTCACGTCTCCGCTGCCCTCGAGTTGTACGACGTCGACGCCATCGGCCTCGACCGCCTCGACCGGGCGGTACTGGATGCCGTAGTCCGACGCTTCCGCGGCGGTCCGGTGGGGCTCAGCACCCTCGCGGTCACCGTCGGGGAAGAAGCCGAGACCATCGAGTCGGTCGTCGAGCCCTACCTCGTGCGCATCGGCTTTCTCGGCCGTACTCCGCGTGGACGCGTGGCGACTGCGGAGGCATACGCGCACCTGCGCGTCGCCCAGCCCGGTGAGGCGCTGAGATTCGATGACCTATAATCACTGAAGGCTTTCTGCCGCCTTCTTCGCGCCGATCGCGCGAGCTCCCGAAAGGTGTTGTCCGTATGAATTGGATTCTGCTCGTCGCCCTGGTGGCGCTGCTTGGCTTCATGTTCTGGAGCTCGCGCAAGCGCGCCGCCAAGATGAAGGCCGAGCAGGAGGCCAAGGCCCGCGCGATGGTCCCCGGCGTCAAGGTCCTGCTTCAGGGCGGCCTCTACGGAACCCTCGTGTCGTACGACGGCGAAGACCTCTCGAAGGCCGCCTTCGTCGAACTCGCGCCCGGCGTCGAGGTCGAGGTCCACAGCCAGGCGATTCTGCGCGTCGTGGACGAAGAAGAGGGCACGGTCACCGAGGACGAGTTCATCGAGGCGGAGGCCGACCAGGCCGAGTACGCCGCCGATGTCGCCGGCGGCGTCATCCCCTCCGTCAGCGACGACCGCGCTGCAGCGAAGAAGACCGACACGCCCGAGACGGGCGACGCCAAACCTCAGGCCTGATCGCTCCGCGCAACGCTCCCGAAGAAAGCTGACCCTCCGTGGCCACACCCACCCCTGTGCGTCGCGCCTGGCGCGCACTGACCGGTCTTCTCGTCATCACCGCACTGCTGTTCGGCGTGAACGCACTCGGCGTGTTCGTCTTCGGCAAGAGTTCGTGGGCGCCCGAGCTGGCGCTGGATCTCCAAGGCGGCACGCAGATCATCCTCGAGGCGAAGACACCCGACGGCGCGAGCCCGACCACCGACCAGATGAATCAGGCCGCGGCGATCATCCGCCAGCGCGTCGACGCATCCGGCGTGGGGGAGTCGGACATCACGACGCAGGCCGGCAACCAGATCGTCGTGCAGATTCCGGGTCCGGCTGACGAAGAAACGCGCAAGCGCATCGAGTCATCCGCTCAGATGCAGCTTCGCGCCGTGCTGGCCACGACCGCTGCCAGCACCTCTTTCGTCGGTCAGGACGGCAACTCGACGCCGTACCCGACGCCCGATCCGGGCCTGCCGTCCACCCCGACCGCAGCCCCTACCAACGGCAGCGACCTCAGCTGGATCACCCCGGCGCTTCAGGCGAAGTTCCTCGCGTACGACTGCTCCAACAAGGACAACGACCCGGCGAACAGCCCCGCGGGCGAGCCTCTGATCGCGTGCGACCCATCGGGAACAGCCAAGTACCTCCTCGGTCCCGTGGAGCTCGACGGCTCCGCCATCAGCGATGCGACGAGCGGCATGAACACCCAGAACGGCCAGTGGGTCGTCAACATCGTCTTCAACGACCAGGGCACGAAGACCTTCGGTGAGGTCAGCCAGCGCCTGTACGCCTTCACCCAGGCCGGCAAGTCGCCGCAGAACCAGTTCGCGTTCGTCCTCGACGGTGCGGTCATCTCGGCTCCCTCGATGAACGGCGTGATCCTCGACGGCAAGCCGCAGATCAGCGGGTCGTTCAACCAGGAGAGCGCCAAGACGCTGTCCGACCAGCTCAAGTACGGGGCGCTCCCGCTGAGCTTCGGCATCGTCAGCGACAACGCGATCTCCGCCACTCTGGGTTCGCAGCAGCTGCAGATCGGCCTCATCGCCGGTCTCATCGGCCTCGCCCTGGTCGCCCTCTACTCGCTGATCGTCTACCGGGCGCTCGGCTTCGTGATCATCGCCTCGCTCGGGGTGATGGGCGTGCTCACCTACATCACGCTCTGCATCCTCGCGTGGCGCATGGGCTTCCGCCTCTCGCTGGCCGGCGTCGCGGGTCTGATCGTGACGATCGGCTTCACCGCCGACTCGTTCATCGTCTACTTCGAACGCATCCGAGACGAGTTGCGCGACGGAAAGTCGATCACCGGCGCCGTGGAAGACGGCTGGGGGCGCGCAAAGCGCACGATCTACATCTCGAAGTCGATCAACATCCTGGCGGCCGTGGTGCTGTACATCCTCGCGGATGCCACGGTGAAGGGCTTCGCCTTCACGCTCGGGCTCACCACGCTCATCGACATCCTGATCTTCATCCTGTTCACGCACCCCGTACTGCAGTTGCTCGCGCGAACGCGCTTCTTCGGCGGGGGACACCCCCTGTCGGGCCTGGATCCCGACGCGCTCGGCGCTGTCTACCGCGGGCGTGCACAGTTCCGCACCCCCGTCGAGGCGGGATCAGCAAAGGGCGCCGCCGCGCGACGTACCGCGCGCTCGCGCGGCGAGGCTGAGCGTCGCCAGACGATCGCGGAACGCAAGCAGGCCGAATTGGCCGCCAAGAACGGCACAAAACCGAGCTCGACCACGGAGGGAGACGACTGATGCGCTCCATGAACGAGTTCGGAAACGATCTCTACACCGGCAAGACGTCCTTCCCGTTCGTCGGCCGCCGGCGCCTGTGGTTCCTGATCGCCGCGGTGCTGGTGATCGGTGCCGCATTGGTGCCCCTGTTCCGCCCGATCGAGTTCTCGATCGAGTTCACCGGTGGCTCGCAGTTCACGGTCAACCAGGTCGCCAACCCCGATCAGGCTGCCGCCACCGCCGCCGTGCACTCCGTCGTCCCGGACACGGCGACCAAGGTGACCACGATCGGTTCGGATGCCCTGCGCATCCAGACCAACCAGATGACCAACACCGAGACGCAGTCGGTCACGACCGCTCTGGCGCAGAAGTTCGGCGTCAAGGAGTCCGATGTCAGCTCGTCGTTCATCGGACCGAGCTGGGGTCAGGACGTCACCCGACAGTCGCTGTGGGGTCTGGGCATCTTCCTCGCTCTGACGTTCGTCATCTTGGCGATCTACTTCCGCACATGGAAGATGTCGGTGGCCGCCATCATCGGTCTGGTCGACGTCCTCGTCATCACCGTCGGCGTCTACGCACTCTTCGGTTTCGAGATCTCGCCGGCGGCGGTGATCGGCTTCCTCACGATCCTGTCCTACTCGCTGTACGACACCACCGTCGTCTTCGACAAAGTCCGAGAGAACACGCGCGACGACGGCGAGAAGTCGGGTCGCACCTTCGGCGAATCGGTGAACCTCGCGGTGAACCAGACGCTGATCCGATCGATCAACACCACCGTGGTGGCGGCGATCCCCACCGGCGCGATCCTCTTCATCGGCGCCCTCTGGCTCGGTGCGCAGACGCTCACCGACATCTCGCTGTCGATCTTCGTCGGCACGATCGTGGCGGCGTACTCGACCCTGTTCGTCGCGGCACCGCTGTACTCGCTGCTGCGCGAGAACGAGTCGGACCTCAAGTCCCGAGACGCCCGCGTGCTGTCCGCACGCGCGCGTGCCCAGGTCTCTGCGTGAGAGTTGCCCGGGCGCGCCGGGCGTAGGATTGACGGATCATTCAACGCGGAGGTGAGCGGATGGCCGAGACGGTTCCCACGTCCGCCAGTGCCGGAAACGTCGCGCCCCCGCCCAGCTCGCTGCGCCGCCTCGTGCCGCGCATCTTTTCGCGAGCACCGTCGCGCGACGGCGTCGAACCGCTGATCCGCACGGTGCGCACGCACCACCCCAAAGGCGACGTCGCGATCATCGAGCGCGCCTACCAGGTCGCCGCCCGCGCGCACGCCAGCCAGAAGCGCCAGAGTGGCGAACCGTATATCACCCACCCGCTCGCGGTGGCTCAGATCCTCGCCGACCTGGGACTCGGCCCCCGCGCGATCGCGGCGGCCCTGTTGCACGACACGGTGGAAGACACCGATTACCGCCTCGACCAGCTGACCGCCGACTTCGGCGACGAAGTCGCGATGCTCGTCGACGGCGTCACCAAGCTCGACAAGGTCAAGTACGGCGATGCCGCGCAGGCCGAGACGGTCCGCAAGATGATCGTGGCGATGTCCAAAGACATCCGCGTGCTCATCATCAAACTCGCCGACCGCCTGCACAACGCGCGCACGTGGGGGTTCGTCCCACCCGAAAAGGCCGCCAAGAAGGCGACCGAGACGCTGGAGATCTACGCGCCGCTCGCGAATCGACTCGGCATCCAGGCGGTCAAGAGCGAACTCGAAGACCTCTCCTTCGCGGTGCTCCACCCCAAGCTCTACGCCGAGATCGACAGCCTGGTCAAGCAGCGCACACCGCAGCGCGAAGAGTACGTCCACAAGGTGATCGACGCCGTCGAAGCGGATCTTCGCGACCTGCGCATCCGCGGACGCGTGATGGGGCGTCCCAAGCAGTTGTACTCGGTGTACCAGAAGATGGTGGTGCGCGGGCGCGAGTTCGACGACATCTACGACCTCATCGGCATCCGCGTGCTGGTCAACACCGTGCGCGACTGCTACGCCGTGCTGGGCTCGATCCACGCACGCTGGACGCCGATTCCCGGACGGTTCAAGGACTACGTCGCCACGCCGAAGTTCAATCTCTACCAGTCGCTGCACACGACGGTCATCGGGCCGGGCGGTCGCACGGTCGAGATCCAGATCCGCACCAACGAGATGCACCAGCAGGCCGAGTACGGCGTCGCCGCGCACTGGAAGTACAAGGAGCGGATGGCGGGCGGCAAGAGCGATGCCAAGGCCGTCGACACCGACATGGCGTGGATCGCCCACATCTCCGACTGGCAGGCCGAGACCGCCGACCCGGGGGAGTTCCTCGACTCGTTGCGCTTCGAGATCGGCGCCAAAGAGGTCTACGTCTTCACGCCGAAGGGTCGGGTCATCGGCCTGCCTGCCGGCGGCACGCCGGTCGACTTCGCATATGCGGTCCACACCGAAGTCGGTCACCGCACGATGGGGGCGAAGGTCAACGGCCGGCTCGTCCCGCTCGAGTCCGAGCTGCATTCCGGCGATGTCGTCGAGGTCTTCACCTCGAAGAACCCGGATGCCGGTCCGAGCCAGGACTGGCTGGGGTTCGTCAAGAGCACTCGGGCGCGCAACAAGATCCGCGGGTGGTTCACCAAGGAGCGCCGCGAGGAAGCCGTCGAGCAGGGCAAGGATGCGATCGCGCGCGCCATGCGCCGACAGAACCTGCCGCTACAGCGCCTGATGAACCAGGACTCGTTCGCCGAGGTCGCCCACCAGCTGAAGTACGAGGATGTCACCGCCCTGTACGCCGCCGTCGGCGAAGGCCACGTGTCGACCCAGTCAGTGATCGAGAAGGTCACGGCACTGGTCAGCTCGGAAGAGGACACCTCGACGGGGCCGATCGAGATTCCGCACATCGGACGGTCCAAGGCGCCGCGCGGGGGAGACTCCGGCGTGCTCGTACGCGGGGCGCCCGACATCCTCGTCAAGCTCGCGAAATGCTGCACCCCGGTTCCCGGCGACGATGTGGTCGGGTTCGTGACGCGCGGCAGCGGGGTCTCCGTTCACCGCGCCGACTGCCCCAACGTGAACTCGCTGAAGGACGAACCCGACCGGATGATCGACGTCGCCTGGGCGCCGACGACCAAGAGCGTGTTCCTGGTGCACATCCAGGTCGAAGCTCTCGACCGCTCAGGGCTGCTCAGCGACATCACGCGCGTGCTGAGCGAGCACCACGTGAACATCCTCTCCGCCTCGGTGCAGACCACGAATGATCGCCTCGCGCTCAGCCGCTACGTCTTCGAGATGGGCGACATCGTGCATCTGGACCGCGTGTTGAACGCGGTGCGACGGATCGACGCGGTCTACGACGTGTACCGCGTCACCTCCTCCTGAGCGCGGGCGCGCAGGTACGCGACACCCGCGCGTTTGAAGTGCACCGGTGGCCCGGACTCGAGCGCTTCGACTGCCCGGACGGCCAGATCGGGTCGCCACGCCAGCAACGCATCGATGACGCTTTCCGTGTCGTCGCCGGCGCACAGATCACGTACCAAATCGCTCAGCGTCTTCTCCGGGGTCGTCACGGCGACGCCGGAGACGATTTCGGCGTCGCCCGGTTTCAGGGCGTGATCGCGGTAGACCAGCCCGATGTCGAGCACGTGATGGATGCGGTGGGCTGAGCACCTCTGCACGCGATGGCGTCGCGCAGTTTCAGCGACTGGGCGTTGGGACCCGGAATCATAAACACGACTCCGAGC
>CAUPYO010000045.1:0-10193 GCA_963515565.1 uncultured Microbacterium sp. | reverse complement strand
CCGCACCTTCCGCGCCGCGACCCGAGCGTCGTGCGGCGCGGCGCTCGCGGGCACCCTCGACCAGGTTGTAGAGCGTGGGAAGGACGAGCAGTGTCAGCACGGTCGACGAGATGAGTCCGCCGATCACGACGATCGCCAGCGGCTGCGAGATGAACCCGCCGTGCCCGGTGATGCCGAGCGCCATCGGTGTGAGCGCGAAGATCGTCGCGAGCGCCGTCATCAGAATCGGGCGCAGACGTCGAGACCCGCCTGCCATCGTCGCGTCGTGCGCGCTCAGCCCCTTCGTACGGTACTGATTGACGAGGTCGACGAGAACGATCGCATTGGTGACGACGATGCCGATGAGCATCAGCACGCCGATGAGCGATGCGACGCCCAGCGGCACCCCGGTCGCGATCTGCAGCAGAATGGCGCCGGTCGCCGCGAACGGCACCGAGATCAGCAGCAGCAGCGGCTGGCGCAGCGACTTGAAGGTGGCCACCATCACGATGTAGACGATGAGGATGGCGGCGAGCATCGCGAGGCCCAGCTGACCGAAGGCATCCTGCTGCTGGGTGACCACGCCGCCGACCTTCGCGTCGGCACCCGTGGGCAGATCGAGCCCGGTGAGGGCGGTGCGCACGCTGGCCGATGCCGTGTTGAGGTCGTCGGTCGACGGGGTCACCGTCACGGTGGCGGTGCGCTGACCGCGCTGGGTCGTGATCGATGTGGGGCCCTGGCTCTGCTCGACCGTGGCGACCTGGTCGAGGCGCACGAGCCCGTTGCCGGAGGCGATCTGCAGCCCCTTGAGCTGGTCGATCGTCTGCGGCACCGACGACGCCTGCAGATACACGGTGAGCGAGGTGCCGTCGATCTCGACGGAGCCGATCTGTCGCGGCTGCATCGTGTTCGACACGAGTCCGCCCACGGCGACCTCCGACAGACCCAGCTGCGCGGCCTTGGCCCGATCGACCGTCACGGCGACATAGGGCAGCGATGCCGAGAGGTTCGAGGTGATCTGCCCGACGCCGGCCTTGCCTTGCAGACCCGCGATGACCGCATCGGTCGCCTTCTGCAGCGCGTCGGACGAGGGAGCGGTGACATTGACGGCGACGTTGGTCGAGCCGAATCCGCCCTGGCCCGATGACACCGTGACCGTGCCGACGTCGGTGAGGCCGGCGATCGCCTTCTCCACGTCGTCGCGGATGGTGACCTGGTTGGCCGAGGTGTCGGTCGTGACCGAGTAGGTGATGCCCGTGCTGCCACCGCGGAAGGCGTCGCGCACGGCCGATCCACTCGAGCCGATCGAGGTCTGCACGGTCGTGATCCCGGCGACGCCCGTGAGCGCGGCTTCGACCTTCTTGGCCGCCGCGTCTTCGGCGTCGAGGCTCGGCGCCTGCCCGAGTTGCTGGGTGACGGTGAAGGTGTTCTGGCCGCTGTCGCCGAGGAAGTTGGTCTTCATGAGCGGGGCGGCGGCCAGCGTGCCGCCGAGCACAAGCACCGCAAGCAGCAGGGTGACCCACGAATGCGCGAGCGTCCAGCGCAGGATCGGCAGGTAGCCACGCTGCAGCCGCGAGGGCGGAGCGGCCGGGTCTTCTGGGTCGATGGGGGCGCCTGCGGCATCCGTCACGGGCTTGCCCGGACGCAAGAACCAGTACGCGAGCACCGGCACGATGGTCAGGGCCACGAACAGCGACGCCGCCATCGCGATCGTCACGGTCATCGCGAAGGGCCGGAACAGTTCGCCGGTCACGTCGCCGACGAAGGCGATCGGCAGGAAGACGGCGACCGTCGTGATGGTCGATGCGGTGATGGCCGCGGCCACTTCACGCACCGCCAGCAGGATCGACGCGAGCTTGTCGGAGCCCTCGACATAGTGCCGTTTGATGTTCTCGATCACCACGATGGAGTCGTCGACCACGCGCCCGATCGCGATCGTGAGCGCGCCCAGCGTGAGGATGTTCAGCGAGTAGCCGAAGGCCTGGATGCCGACGAAGGTGATGAGCACGCTCGTCGGAATCGAGATCGCGGTGACCAGCGTCGAGCGCACCGACAGCAGGAACAGAAGGATCACGAGCACGGCGAAGACGAGGCCCAGAAGGCCTTCCTGCGCCAGCGATTCGATGGACTGCTCGATGTACGGCGCCTGGTCGAACACGACCGTGAAGGTCGCATCGCCGCCGATGTCGCTCTGCAGCTTCGGCAACAGCGCCGTCACGGCACGGCTCACATCGACGGTGTTGGCCGACGGCAGCTTGGTGATCGACACGGTGAGGGCGGGTTGGCCGTTGACCCGCGAGATCGACGTCACGGGGTCTTGCGCGAGGGCCACGGTCGCGACGTCGCCGACCTTCAACGCACCGCTTCTCAGTGCGCCCTCGAACTGCGCCGCCGAGGTCGGTACGAGCGGGAGAGCGGCGATCTGGTCGACCGAGGTGAGCTTGCTGCCCGTCTGCACCGTCAGTGTCTGCTGACCCTCGGTGACGGTGCCGCCCGGGAAGAGCACGCCGTTCTGCTTCAGCGCATCGCTGAGCGCCGTCTGTGTGAAGCCGGCCGCGGCGAGTTTCGTCTGGTCGGGCGTGATGGTCACGCGCTGGCCCTGGCCTCCGACGATGGATGCCGCACTGACGCCCTTGACGTCCTGCAGGTCGGGGATCGTGCTGGCCTGCAGCTTCGCCTGGATGGTCTTCTCGTCGCTGTATCCGGTGACGGCGAGGGCGATGACGGGCAGGTCGTCGATCGAGAACGAGACGACGTTCGGCTCGACGCCGGTCGGCAGGGTGGATTTGATGCGGTTGATCGCCTGGAGGATCTTCTGCTCGGCGGTCGCCAGATCGGTGCCGTACGTGAACGACGCCTGGATGATCGAGGCGTTGGTCGTGCTCGTGGCCGTGGTCGACTCGAGCCCGGGAATGCCCTGGATCGCCGTCTCGATGGGGCTCGAGACGTCGTTGTTGACGACGTCGGGCGAGGCGCCGGGGTAGGTCGAGAGGATCGAGAGCTGGGGGAACTCGACCGACGGAATGAGCTCCTGCTTGAGGCTCGTCAGCGCGAGCCCGCCGAAGATCGCGGCGACGATCGTGATGAGGGCGATGAGAGCACGGTTCTTCAGGCTCAGGACGGCGAGGTGCGACACGGGGAACCCTTGCTCTGCGGACGGCGTGGAGGACAAGCTCGATACACGCGTGTATCCGCTTCATTCTCGCATGGAGAGCAGCGTCGTCGGCCCCGGCGGGCCGCGAATATGCGGCAGCTCTTACCCGCTCAGCGAGGGAGGAAACCGCCGAGGAGGTAACCGATGGCCGCCGCCACGACGGCCAGCACGAGGGTTCCGACCAGGTTGATCCACGCCCAGTCGCGCCGACCCCGCTCGGCGAGCAGCGCCGTCTCGGTCGACACGGTGCTGAACGTGGTGAATCCGCCCAGTACGCCCACCCCGATGACGCTCGCCCAGGCGGGCGCGACGTTCGGTCCGAGTCCGGTGAGAAGTCCCAACAGGAACGAACCCAGGACGTTGACCAGGAGGATGCCGAGGGGAAAGACCCCCGAGCGTCCACGCATGATCGCGCCGTCCATCAGGTAGCGCGCACCCGCACCGAGCCCGCCGCCGACCACGAGGGCCCCGATCTCGACCGCGTTCATTCGGCATCCTCCGGGCGCTCGATCTCGCCGGGGCGGTCGGCCAGCCGTCGTCCGATGGCCAGACCGATCACGGCGAAGAACACGCCGCCGAACAGCGAGAGCGCGATGAGCACGAGCCCGACGAGCGGCAGAGCGCCCGACGTGGTCACCACCTGCACGGCGAAGGCGCTGTAGGTGGTGAACCCGCCCATCACGCCCGTTCCGAGGAACAGACGTCCGCGCGGATGCCGGTCGGCGAGCCATCCGACGATGACGCCGAGCAGCATCGAGCCGAGGAGGTTGATGGCGAGCGTGACCCCCGGGACCACGAGCGGGTGCAATCCCGCTGAGCCCAGCGGCAGCACGATGACGGCGCGGATCGCGACACCGATCATGCCGCCGAGGATCACGACCATGAGCGCGGCAGGCGAGAACCAGCGGGTCGTGGACACGAAGGAAGATTAGCGGCGGATCACCCCTGCAACAGCGTGCGGATCGCCGTTTCGGGCGAGATCGACGTATCGAGCACGACGCCCCGGCGGTAGCGCGAAAACACCCGCGGGTCGATGTAGGAGCTCTTGGCCACCGTCGGAGTGTTGCCCAGCGCCGCCGCCGCGGCTGCGACCGCGCGCACCTCCGCGCGCTTTCGCTCGGTCTTGGTGGACGCGACGCCGATGCGCGCCAGTTCGTCGGCAGCACGAATAGTGCCGCGAAGAGTGCGGAAGTCTTTCGCGGTGAACGTACCGCCGGTCATCGTGCGCACGTACACGTTGACGTCCCGCGGGCTCAGTGGCACGCGGCGCCGACCGCGCGCGTAGGCCAGTAACGGCGCTGCAGGGCGGCCGGTCGCAAGCAGCGAGATGACGGCCGCGAGGTCGGAATCGTCGATGTCGAGGCTTTGTCGCTTTCCGCTCTTGCCCGGAAAGCGCAGGCTGACGATGCTGCCCTCGACGACGGCATCCCGCCGTTGCAGCGTGGTCAGCCCGCGACTGCCGTGCGCCGCGAAGTACCGCTCGCTGCCGACACGGGGCGCCGCCTGGTCGAGCAGCCGGAAGGCGGTAGCCAGCACCCGCTCCCGATCGATGCCGTCGCGACGCAGCGAGGGGGTGACCCGCGCACGGGCCCGCGGGAGGCGCTCGGCCAGGTCGAGAGCGCGGGCGTACTTTCCCTTGTCGCGGCGGGTCGACCAGTCGGGATGGTAGAGGTACTGCATCCGCCCCGCGTCGTCGATGCCCGTCGCCTGGATGTGCGCATTCGCGGCGGCGGCGATCCACACGTCGCTCCACGCCGGGGGGATGACCAGAGCGACGATGCGATCGCGTTCGTCGGGCGGAACCGCTGTTCCGTCGGCATCGACGTAGCGGAAGCCCGACCCGGCGCGCACACGGCGGTAGCCGAGGTCGCGGCCGGGGCGGACCTTTCGCAGGCGCGGCACGTCAGGAATCGCGGAGCATGTCGATCAACTCCGCCTTCCGTGTGCCGGAGTAGCCGCGGATGCCGAGTTCCTTCGCGCGGCCGCGAAGTTCAGCGACCGTCCAGTCGTCGTACGATCCCGACTCTCCGCCGCGTGCCCCGACGGCTGGGCGGCCATCGCGGGCGGCCGCGTTGGAGATGCGCGCTGCTTTCTGCTTCGACGCGCCATCCTTGCGAAGTTCCTCGTAGAGCTCCGGATCCTTCAGGGAGGGAGGCGTTGTGTTTTGGGGCATGTATCGGCCCTATCGCAGATTCGACGGGCGTGGCAAGGGGGGTGCCCGAGTCGACGAACGCGACTAGTTTCAGGGGGTCATGGAGTCCCTCGAGAATGGAGCACTCACATGAATCTCGCTCTGATCATCATCATCGTCGTCGCCATCGTGCTGGCCATCGTGGGCGGTATGAACGCCGCCCTGAACTGGTTGCTGTGGGTCGCTCTGATCGTCGGCATCATCGCCATCATCGCGTTCCTGCTGCGACTCGTCCGCGGCGGTCGCGCGTAGCAGCACCGCCTTCACCGGACAACGCGCCGGCTCGCCCTCGGGTGGGCCGGCGCGCGTCTGTTATGGCCGCGTCCTCCCGGTCATTGAGCAAGCGCCGCCTCTGGCAAGTCGAGATATATCGTGTTACGCTCACTCCAACGCGATATATCTCGAATCGTCCGAACCCAGGAGAAACCCATGACCCTCGAAAAGTGGCTCATCAAGCCGGGCGAGACCCGGGTGATCGACCTCGAAGACATCCGCAAGCTGAAGATCGGCCTCGTCGGCGGTCAGATCGACGTCGTCGCGCACGACGAACCCGGCGTCCGTATCGAGGTGCACGCCGTGACCATCAAGGACCTCCGCATCGAGGCATCGGGCGACGTGGTCGAGATCGACCACCCGCAGCTGCGCTGGGACAACTTCCTCGAGGTGTTCCGCAACTTCGGTTCGGGCGGACCCAAGGCCGAGATCAGCGTCGCGGTTCCCCGCGGCATCCTGCTGAACCTGGGCGTCGTCTCGGCGAGCGCGCTCGTGTCGGGCCTCGCATCGGGCGCGCGCCTGAACACCGTGTCCGGCGACATCATCGTCGACGGTCTCACCGGTGATCTCTCCGTCAACGCCGTCTCGGGCGACGTGCAGATCCGCGGGCTCGACGGTTCGCTCAGCGCCAACTCGGTGTCGGGCGAGGTGGCAGCCACCGGCAGCATCCGCAAGGCCACGATCGACACCGTCTCGGGCGGCATGCTCGTCGATTCGACCGAGCGTGTCGACGTCGTCAGCCTCAATACCGTGTCGGGCGACGCCACCGTGCGCCTCGACGAAGGCCACCCCGCCAACTTCGTGCTGCGCAGCGTCAGCGGTCGACTGATGGTCGACGGTGTCAAGCGCTCTGCCTCGGGTCCGTCCAACTACGTCGGCTCGGTCGGCGAGCTCAGCGGCAGCTTCGCCGACGTGCGCGCAAACTCCGTGTCGGGCGACGTGACGGTTCTGCGGCGTGCGGCGACGGCTCCGGATGCCGCGGCATCCGCCCCCGCAGAGGAGGCGTGAGCATGCCCCCCGTCTTCTCGCACGGCGATCTGCGCCTGTACCTGCTGAACCTTCTCGACGAGTCGCCGCGCCACGGGTACGACCTCATGCAGGCCCTCTCCGATCGCACGGGCGGGACGTACACGCCGAGTGCAGGCACAATCTATCCGCGGCTGTCGAAGCTCGAGGAGGAAGGTCTCGTGACCAAGGTCGTCGACGGGCGGAAGACCGTCTACGCGATCACCGACGCCGGGCGCGCCGAGGTGGCGGCCCGCGCTCACGAGCTGGAAGGCATCGAGGCGGGGCTGGCCGACAGTGTGCGCCTGATCGCCGACGAGGTGCGCGGCAGTGTGCGCGAGGCCATGAAGAGTCTGCGCGCCGATCTCGCCGCGTCGGCGCAGTCCGAGCGCGATCAGGCCGAACGGGGCCGCTCGCAGGACTCGGCATCCACGGCCGCCGAAGACGATGCGCGGACGTCCTCGCGAGAGCAGCTGCGTAGAGCGGAGGCGATCGTCGCCGAGTTCCGGGCCACCGTGCGCGCGGACCTTCGCACGCACCTGGCCCACGGCGGACAGTTGGCGGGCGAGATCGTCGACGATCTGTCGCGCGCACTCGACGATACGCTCGCAGCCCTCAGTCGATCCCTCCGCTGACCCCTGCCCTCGCAGCGTTCAGCGGCGACGCGGGGTGACCAGAGGCCTACCGGTGTCGGGGTCGATAGAGACCCGCACCGGGGCGCGATAGACCTCCTCGATCCGGGCGGCGGTGAGGACGTCCTCGGGCGTGCTGCACGCCACCACACGACCCCGGTCGAGCATCGCGATCTCATCGGCATACGCGCCGGCCAGCGACAGATCGTGAAGCACGACGGCGACCGCCCTCCCCTCCCGGGCAAGGCCGCGCGCCAGGCGCAGGGTGTCTTCCTGGTGGCGGAGGTCGAGTGCGGAGGTCGGCTCGTCGAGCAGCACGATGCGGGTGTCCTGCGCGAGGACGCGTGCGAACGCAGCACGAGCGCGTTCGCCGCCCGACAGCGACGCAAACACCCTCGACGACAGGTGGCCAATGTCGGCGTGGCGGAGTGCGGCGTGGATGAGGGCCGCGTCCTTTGCCGCCGATCCGCTGCCGATCCAGGGGGCGCGCCCCATCTCGACCACCTCGCGAACCCGGAATGCGAACGACACGTCGTGCGTCTGGAGCAGCACGGCACGCCGCCGCGCGAGCGCACGCGTGGAGTACTCCGACAGCGGACGACCATCGAGGTGGACCGTGCCCGACGCCGGATGCAGATCGCCGGCGAGCACTCCCACCACACTCGACTTGCCGGCGCCGTTCGGCCCGACAAGCGCGAGCAGGCGTCCGTAGCGGAGGTCGAGCTCGACCCGATCGAGGATGGTCAGCTGTGCGCCGGCCACGCCGCCCGCGCGTGCACGGTAGGTGATCTGCCGCAGTGAGAGCGCGATCGCACCGGACTCGAGCGAGCCGCTCACCCCCATCCTCCGGCCGCGCGGCGGTTGCGGCGCAGAAGCAGGTAAAAGAAGGGGCCGCCGACGAGGGAGGTGAGCAAACCGATGGGGAGGTCTGCTCCCGGGATCAGCGTGCGCGCGAGCAGGTCGGCGTAGACGAGAAGCGCAGCACCGCCCAGGAGGGATGCCGCCAGCAGTGGCCGACTCGCCGGCCCGAGCGCCATGCGTGCCAGGTGCGGCACCACCAGGCCCACGAAAGCGATGATCCCCACGAAGGCGACGGCGACACCGGTGAGCATGGCGATGAGCACGATCGACAGCATCCGCAAGGCTTCCACTCGCACCCCGAGGTGCGCCGCCGCCCGCTCGCCGAGGGCGAGGAGGTCAAAGTTGCGCGCGAGAGACAGCAGCGCGACCGCGCCCACCACCCCGATGACCGCCACTACGACCACCTCGTTCCACCGTGAGCCGTTGATCGACCCCAGCTGCCAGAACACGATCTGCTCCCGGGTCGCCGCTGTGCCGGCGAACATCAGCACCGCCAGTGCGGCGCCGGCGAAGGCATTGACGGCCACGCCGGTGAGGATCAGGGTGACCGCCTCGGTGCGGCCCTGCGCCCGTGCCGTGACGTACACCAGGAGTGTGGCGAGGAGCCCCCCGAGGAAGGCCAGACCGGCCGTCGTCCACCCGCCCAGGAAGCTCAATCCGAGGGTGACCGATGCTGCCGCGCCCAGCGCCGCACCGGCCGAGACCCCCACGACCCCCGGTTCGGCAAGAGGGTTGCGAAAAACGGCCTGCATGACGGCGCCGGCGACAGCGAGGAGTGCGCCGACGAGCGCCGAGAGCACGACCCGCGGGAAGCGGATCTGCCACAGCGTCTGCTCGACGAGGCGGTCGTTCGGCGCCCAGGCGGTATCGACGCCGAGCCCCCGCAACAATGTGCCGACCACGGCCCAGGGGCCGATGGGGAGTTGCCCGAGACCCGCCGACAACAACACCCCGACGACCAGCAGCAACGCGAGTGCGCCGAACACCACGGGGGCACGGAGGCGACCGCTCACGGCGCGTCGGAGGCCGGCGCGTACACCGCGCGGGCGAGCGCATCGAGCACCGCGGCGCTGCGCGGGCCGAACGAGAGCACCGTGCCGTCGTCCATGTCGACGAACCGGCGGTGCTCCCCGGCGCGGGTCATCGCGATCGCGGGACGCTCTGCCAGCAGCGCATCCACTCCGCCGACGGACTCCAGTCCCTTCGTCATCACGAGGATGAGATCGGGGTCGGCGGCGACCATCGCCTCGTCGGTGAGCGGCGTCATTTCGCCCCACCCGCGCTCGGCGGCGACGTCGACGCCGCCGAGCGCGTCGATCAGGGTGTCGGCGCCGGCTTCCGTGCCGAAAAGGTAGTACACACCGGCCGAACCGCGCAGATAGAGGAACACCATGCGCAGGCGCTGCCCCGGGTCGGCCGGCACCAGCGCCGTGATCTCGGCGCGGACGGCCGCGATCTCGGCGCCGATCCGGTCGGCGAGCAGCTCCCCCGCCGATGCGGCGCCGTACGCCGCCGCGACATCGCGCGCGAGTTGCTGCGCGCCGTCGAACGACGCCGCGTTCCGCACGAAGACGACCGGGATGCCGACATCTCTCAGCTGCTCTACGACATCGCGCGGACCCACGGTCCCATCCGTCAACACGAGCGTGGGGTGCAGAGCGATGAGCGCCTCGGTGTTCACCGAGTGGCCTCCCGAGGTCACCGTGGGCAGATCCCGTGCTTCCGGGAAGGTGGTCGACTGATCGACCCCCACCAAGGTGGATCCGAGTCCCAGCCCCCACACCGTCGCAGCGATCGAACCCGCCAGATCCATGGCGACCACGCGCGATGTGTCGGCGACCGTGACCGGCACGTCGCCCCCCCGGTCATGGGACACGACGGTCGCCGGTAGGGACTGCGGCGGATGCTGCACCACCGGCACGATCGAGGTGTCGGCCAGTGTCGCGGTGGACGCCCCGACGTAGGCGCGCGGGTCGTCGAGTGCAGCCACCTGCGACAGGGGGGCCTGCGCGGCGGAGGGGGCGCGCGCGCCCGCCCCCCCATGCGGCGCCGCCCCCCCCGCCCGGGGTGGCAGGGGCACGACCCGCGCGGGCACCCC
>CAUPYO010000044.1:0-10204 GCA_963515565.1 uncultured Microbacterium sp. | reverse complement strand
GCGCGTTGCCGTTGATGTTGGTATCGCCGGTGAGCAGGCCGACCTCGTCCTCACCGTAGACCTGCTGCAGCTCGCGGAACTTCTGGTTCGACAGCGCCTTCATGGGCGTCGTGTAGAAGGCCTTGTCGCCGGCCTCGCGCATCGCCAGATGCACGGCGAACTCGCCCACGATGGTCTTGCCGGCACCGGTGGGCGCGGCTACGAGCACACTGCGACCGTCTTCGAGGGCGTGGCATCCCGCGATCTGGAAGGGGTCGAGCTCGAACCGTTGCTGATCGGCGAACGCGACCGTCAGGGGGTGCGCCTGACGCGCCTGAGCCAGCGCGTAGCGCTCCGCGGGGTCGGTCACAGGTCGAGACCGAGTGCCTTCTCGCGCTTGGCGCGCCGACGGTCGAAGATCACCGAAAGACCGGCGGCGGCGAAGAAAAGGACGGTGAGGATGCCGGCCAGCAGGAGCATGCTGACGATGTCGGCTGCGGGCGTCGCCAGCGCGGCGAGCACGGCGGCGATGAGCACCGCGACCCGCCACCCCTTCAGGATGGCCATGCCGCTCATGACGCCGGCCAGGTTGAGCGCGACGAGGAAGACCGGCAGGACGAACGAGACGCCGACGACGATGAGCAGCTTGAAGACGAAGTCGTAGTAGTACTTCGAGTCGTAGATGTTCGACGCGCCCTGCGGAGTGAACGACGCCATCAGCTCCACGATGTGCGGCATGATCAACCAGCCCACGAAGGCGCCCGCGAAGAACAACGGAACCGCCGCCGAGACGAAGCCGATCGTGTAGCGGATCTCTTTGCGGGTCAGCCCCGGCACGAGGAACGCCCAGATCTGCCAGAGCCACACCGGCGCGGAGATCAGGATGCCGACGGCGAGCGAAACGCGCAGGCGCATATCGAATGGTCCGGTGATGCTCTGATACATCAGGGTGACCAAGTCGGCGTCGCCGCGCTGGGCGGCGACGACACGGATGGGCTCGGTCATCGCGACGATGATCGCGTCGCTGAAGATGAACGCGACGACCATGGCGGCGACCAACGCGATCACGCCGATGATGAACCGTCGACGCAGTTCTTTGAGGTGCTCTCCCAACGACATCCGCCGGTCACGGCGGGCGTCTTTGGCCTCACCGATGCGCGCGGAGTCGACCGAGGCCACGACTGTCAGGGCTTGGGTTCGGCGGTGCCGGGGTCGGCCGTCGAGGCGGCCGCACCGGGGACGACGGGCGGAGCGGATGCTGCCGGGGCATCATCTTCCTTCATCGCCTTCATCTCGCCCTTGAAGACGCGCGCGGACTGACCGACACTCTTCGCGAGGGCGGGCAGCTTGGCCGCTCCGAACAGGAGCAGGATGATGATGACAAGGGCCAGCAGGTGCCAGCCGGTCAAGCCTCCGAGCATGAGGGTCTCCTCGGGTCTGGGGATATCGGTCAGTCTACCTGCCGCCCTCGCCGATGGACTCAGCGGTACTGGGCGAGCCCCGCTTCGGCCCAGGCTGCTGTCGCACGCCGCGCGGCATCCGGAGCGATGACCTCCAGGTCGCCGCCCAGGCGCGCCGCGACCCGCTTGAGACTGCGGGCATCGCCGACGCGCACGCGCGCCGACCGGAGCGTCCCCTGCCCACTGTCGGGATCGTCGACGACGACGTAGTCGGCCAGCAGTGCCGCCGCGGAGGCGCGATAGCGGACCTCGACTTCGACGTCGCCACTTGCGCCCTCGAACAGGCCGGGCACCGTGTCTTCGCCGTGGGTGCTCGCGATGTCGGTCAGGCGCACGTCCGAGACGCGGTCGAGGTGGAAGGTGCGCATGGCCTGCCGCAGATGACACCAGCCCTGGAGGTACCACTGCCCGCCGGCGATGTGCACCTTGACGGGATCGACGGTGCGGGTAGTGGACTCGGCATCCGGTGCCTGATAGGTGAAATCGACGGCGACCCCTTCGCGAAGAGCCTGCGCCACAGCCACGCGGACGTCGTCGACGGCGCTGGGGGCGACGATCACATCGACTGGCACTCCCGAGGCGCCGCGGGCGAGCTTGGCGAGCAGTCCCTGCACGATGCCGCTGTCGCCGACACCGGGCAGGGCCGCGGCGACCCGCAGACCGGCAAGCAGTGCCGCGGCCTCGGGCGCGGTGAGACGCGGTGTGCGCTCCAGGCCCACCGTGTTCGTGATGACGATGAGATCCTGCTCGTCGAGCAGGTCCCAGTCGATGTCGAACAGGTCGTTCGCCATCTGCCAGAAGCCGCCGTCTCCGGGAAGACCGATGACGGTGAGTTTCTCGACCATCGTGCGCATCTGGTCCGCAGTGACGTCGAACTCGTCGGCTGCTTCGGCGAGCGACACTTCGCCCTTGCCGATCAGGTACGGCACGAGCTGCAGAATGAGGGCAGCCCGATCGGTGGCCAGCAGGGGCTTGCGACGGCTCACGAGATCGCCTGCCTGTCGGCAGCGACGCCCGCGTCGGCGTCCTGGTGGAGTCGAAGAGTGCGCTCGAGTCGGGCGATCACCTGTTCCCGCAACGCGGACGGTTCGACCACGCGTACTTCCGGGCCGTACGACGCGAGCTCGTCGGCCAGGATGTGGATGTCGACGTACGGCACGCGGATGCCCTGGTCTGCCGGGGTCGCACGGCGAGTCAGCCGCAGGGCCGCTTCCGTTCCCGGAGAGATCTCCAACAGCGCCTGCTGGCGGCTCGCGAGAGCGGCGAGACCTTCCAGCGCCCGCTCCCCCGCTCCCTCGCGCCGTGCGAGGTCGAACTCAGCCCGCGTGATCGCGACATCGGAGACGATGCGCGACAGCAGAAAAGTGCGCACGTCGTTCTGTGCCAGATCGAAGCCGTACACATGCCATCGCGCCTCGTACTCGACGAGGGCGTAGGGCTGAACGCGACGCACACGCGCAGCCTCCTCCCCCGCTTTGAGGTAGGCGAACTCGACGACGCGTCCCTGCTCGATCGCCCGCTGCAACGGCGCGAACGAGGGCTCGCGCAGGTTGACGCGGGGCGAGTAGCCGATGATCGGAGCATCCACCTCGATGCCGAGGGCGCGGATCTTGCGCAGACCGCTGCGGGCATCGGCCGACATCGAGCTCTCGCTCCAGACGCCGCCCGCGAGGTTCAGCACCGCCAGCTCGGCGGGCGTGAAGTCGATGTCGGCGGGCAACTCGTACTCGGCCGTCGGAATCCGATAGCGGGCTTCGCGCAGGTCATCGGGGTCGGCGTAGTCGCCGATGGTCTCGACGGGGATGCCGAGGGAGCGGAGGTTCTCCTTGTCGCGCTCGAACATCTTCTCGAGCGCATCCTTCGACGCGCCCGCGCTGCTCTGCTCGCGATAACCGGCCACCGAGGTGAGGATCGTGTCTTTGGTCAGCCCCTGCTCGGTGGCCATGAGTGCGACCACGAGGTTGACGAGGCGCTCTTCGGGCGCGCTGCGGGTGTCTGTGGGCACCCGTCAATCTTACGCGTGGCCTGTAGGCGCGGGGTGGTGCCGCGCGGCGTGAAGGCTACTGAGTGGCGGGGGTGTCGATGCCGAGCACATCGATCACGAACACGAGCGTCGATCCAGCAGGAATGGACGCACTGGCCTTGTCGCCGTAGCCGAGCGCGGGCGGGATGACCACCAGGATCTGCGATCCGACGGTCTGTCCCTTGAGGGCCTGAGCGAAGCCGGGGACCACGCTGTCGAGAGTCACCGCCGCCGAGGCGCCCTTCTCCCACGTCGAGTCGAAGGTCTCGCGAGAGCCCCAGGTGAGCCCCGTGTAGTTGATCCGGATGTTGTCGCTGTCGCCGACGACCGGACCGTCACCCTTCTTGAGAACCTCGACCGCGAGATCGCTGGGCGGCGCAGTGTCGGGAACGATGATGCCCGGCCGCCCGTCGGGCGCGAGCACCACCGACGGCATGCCGCGACGGTCGTTGTACTGCGGGACACCGTCGGCAGCCGCCAGGTAGACCTTCTGCAGGTCGATGGCCACGACGATCGAATCCTTGCCGCTGAGACCCCATCCTTGCGCGGCCTGGGTGGACAGGTCGCTGGCCGGGACGGCGCCCACGATGCGGGAGCCTTCGGTGGCGCACGTCATGAGGTCGGCGAAGCCGGCGTAGGCGTCGCGCCACTTGGACAGCGGCATGACCTGCGTGCCGGACGTGAGGATCTTCTGACCGGTCGATCCGCTCGTGATCGTGATGGCGAACTGCACGTCCTGCGCGTCGGAGGTGACGCGCAGCCCCGTGCCGACAGTCGCGTCGGTGCCCACCGTGTGGTCGACGTAGACCGGAGCGCTCAGCACCAGGGCGGGAGCGCCCACCGCACCCGAGACGCTCACCGTGTCGAGCACGCTCGACGAGTCGACGGTGCGATCGCACGACGCGTCCGACGGGGCTGCAGAGGCGCACCCCACGAGGGTCAGGGCAGACAGGCCGATGACGGCGAGGGCAGCAGAGATCCGGCGCACCGGATCAGTCTACGTCGTCCGTCGAGCCCGCCCCCGCGGCGAGGCGGGCGCCGTCGGCGGCCCGCTCGGCCTCGCGCACGCGCTTGCGGAGGTTCTTGTCGGTGATCTGGCGGTCGCCGACGGCGCCCGGGGTCCACATCTCCACGTCCTCGTCGGCGTAGCTCGGCTTCTTGAGCGCACGCTTGCGGACATCGGGCGTGGCGGCACCCGGCGCGAGGCGGCGGGCTGTGATGAGGAAACCGGTGTGCGCGATCATGCGGTGGTCGGGGCGCACGGCGAGTCCTTCGACGTGCCATCCGCGCACCATCGTCTCGGTGGCCTCCGGCTCGGTGAACAGCCCCGTGCCACGGATGTACTCCGCGACCCGGCTCAGTTGGGTCGCCGTGGCGATATAGCAGAGCACGACACCACCGGGCGTGAGGGCGTCGGCGACGGCGTCGATACACTCCCACGGCGCGAGCATGTCGAGCACGACACGGTCGACGGATGCCGGCGCCACCGCGCCGGGCAGTTCCTCGACGAGGTCGCCGACGACGACGTCCCAGCTCTCGGGTGCATGGCCGAAGAAGGTCTCGACGTTGGCGCGGGCGACCTGGGCGAATTCATTGCGCCGTTCGAACGACACGAGCCGGCCCGAGGGGCCGATGGTCCGCAGAAGCCACATCGACAGCGCCCCCGAGCCGACGCCGGCTTCGACGACTGTCGCACCGGGGAAGATGTCGGCCGAGGCGAGGATCTGCGCGGCATCCTTCGGGTAGACGATCGCCGCGCCTCGGGGCATCGACATCACGAAGTCGCGCAGCAGCGGACGCAGCGCGAGATAGTCGTGACCGCCGGAGTTGGTGACCACCGATCCGTCGGGCTGACCCAGCAGCTGCTCGTGACGGAGCACGCCGTGGTGAGTGTGCAGCTCCCCGCCCTCGCGAAGCGTCACGGTGTGCAAGCGACCTTTCGGACCGGTGAGCTGCACGCGGTCGCCGAGACGGAACGGCCCGCTGGGTCGGAGGTCGTGGGGAGGTGTCAGGCTGGTCACGCGGGATCTCCTCTGCGGTGGGCCGCGTACACGGCGGCGATGTCGTCGGCGGTGCGCTCGGCGAGCGTCGGCCAGAGGGTGTCGGCGCCGGCGCCGATCAGCGAGACCATCAGCGGCACGCCGATCGTCGTCACGCCGGCCGCGACGGCCGCGCGCACCCCGGTGGGTGAATCTTCGATCGCGAGAGCCTCATCGGGGGCGATGCCCAGCTGCTCGCAGGCCTGGAGGTACGCGTCCGGGAAGGGCTTGGGGCGCGCGACGTCATCGCCGGCGACGATGAGTTCGAAGGTGTCGCCGAAGGGGGCGGTGACCTCCTCTGCCATTCGGCGCATCGACATCGTCACGAGGGCGCAGCGCACGCCCGCTGCACGAAGGTCGGTCAGCAGTTCCGCCGCGCCGGGCCGAAGGGGGCTCCCACGCTCGGCCAGCAGGTGCGTGACGGCACCGGTGAGGTGGTCGATGATGTCATGGACCGACATGCGCACACCGGCCGCCTGAAGAAGGGCGCCGGACGTCTCGAGGCCCTGCCCCACGAGCTGGAGCGCCTGCTCGTGCGTCCAGACACCCCCGAAGCTCTCGACGAGGGCGGTCTCCGCCTCCATCCAATAGGGCTCGGTGTCGACGAGAGTGCCGTCCATATCCCACAGGACGGCGGCGGGATAGGCGGAACTCACCGGTCCATGCTACCGACGCCCCTCGACCGGCCCCGACGCGTATCGTTGAGGGATCGATTCACCGGGCGAGAGGGGCGGAGTGGAAGAACTGGGAGATCGCGTGCTGATCGTCGCTTTCGACGGTTGGAACGACGCGGGAGAAGCGGCCTCGGCAGCCGCCGCGCACATCCGCGAGTCGGGCGCCTATCGCGAGGTCTTCTCCGTCGATCCCGAACTCTACTTCGACTACCAGTACACCCGGCCGCAGATCAAGATGGATGCCGACGGCTCGCGCGCCCTGACCTGGCCCGACGCGACCGTATGGCGGCCGCTGCACCCCGCGGACGGCGCTCGCCTGTGGGTGCTGTCCGGGGTCGAGCCCGCACGCGCGTGGCAATCATTCGTCGCCGAACTGATCGACGCGGCGCTCAGCGAAGACATCACCGGAATCATCGCCCTCGGGTCGATGATGTCCGACGTCCCGCACACCCGCCCGATCTCGGTGTTCGCCGGCAGCGACAACGACAAGCTCCGCGCGGCGCTCGGGCTGGAGAAGCCGACCTACGAGGGACCTGCCGGCATTCTGACCGTTCTCACCGCCGCCGCCGAGGAGGCCGGCATTCCGACGGCCGCGCTCTGGGCGAGCGTGCCGCACTACGTCGCCGGCCACACACCGTCGCCGAAGGCGACGCTGGCGCTGCTCGATCGCGTCACCGCGCTCACCGGCGCGGTCATCGCCCGTGGCGAACTGCCCGCCGAAGCCCTCGCATGGGAGGCCTCGATCGACGCGGCCGCCGCCGACGACGAGGAGATGACCGAGTACATCCGTCAGCTCGAGCAGACGCGCGACACGTGGGATTCGCCGGAGGCGTCGGGCGACGCCATTGCGCAGGAGTTCGAACGCTACCTGCGTCGCGGCGGCGGCGAGGGCCCGGGCAAACCCACTCGCGACGACCCTCGCCGCTCCTGATCAGCGCGCCTGCAGGATGCCGAAGCTCAGCAGGATGATCAGCACGACGCCGAGTCCGAGGCGGTAGAGCACGAACGGCAGGAAGCTGCCGCGCGTGAGGTAGCGCATGAGGAACGCGATGACGGCCAGCCCCACGCCGAACGCGACGACGGTGGCCACACCGGTCTCGAACAGGTTGTACACCTGCTCGCCCGGGTCCTTGATGGCCTTCACGAGTTCGTACAGGCCGCTGCCGAACACCGCGGGCACCGCGAGCAGGAACGCCACCTCGGCGGCCGCCGGCCGCGTGTAGCCGAGCGCGAGCCCCATTGTGGTGGTGGCTCCGGAACGGGAGACACCGGGCACGAGCGCGAGCATCTGCGCGAGGCCGAGAGCGAGGCCGTGGCCGTACGTGAGGTCCTTCTCGGTGCGCGTGCGGCGCCCGAGTGCATCGGCGGCGCCGAGGAGCAGGCCGAACACGATGAGGACGATCGCGACCAGCCAGAGGTTTCGGAACGTGTCGCGGATGACGTCCTGGAAGAGGTAACCGGCGATGCCGATGGGGATGGTGCCGACGATCACGATCCAGCCCATGCGTGCGTCGGGGTCGTTGCGCGGGACGGCGCCGGTCAGCGACTTCGCCCACTGCGTGATGATGCGCACGATCGTGCCCCAGAAGTACACGAGCACCGCGATCTCGGTGCCGATCTGCGTGATCGCGGTGAAGGTCGCGCCGGGGTCTTCCGCCGACGGGAGGAACTCGCCCATGATGCGCAGGTGCGCGCTGGAGGACACCGGAAGGAACTCTGTCAAACCCTGGACGAGCCCCAGGATGATCGCCTCGAAGAGGTGCATGCGGGCCTTTCAGTACGTGCGGAGCAGATCGGTGAGCACGCGCTGGCCGAAGACCAACGCGTCGATGGGGACGCGTTCGTCCACACCGTGGAACATACCGGTGAAATCGAGATCGGTGGGAAGACGCAGCGGCGCGAATCCGTATCCGGAGATGCCGAGCTCCGCGAGTGCTTTGTTGTCGGTGCCGCCGCCCATCAGATAGGGCAGCACGGGAACGCCCGGATCGTGGCGGTCGAGAGCGCCGACCATCGCCTCGACGAGCGCGCCGCGGAAGGGAACTTCCAAGCCGATGTCGCGGTGCGAGATTTCCACCTCGATATCGTCGCCGACGATCGCCTGGATCTCCGCGAGCACGCGCTCTTCCTGTCCGGGGAGGGTGCGCACGTCGATCGTGGCGACCGCGGCGTCGGGGATGACGTTGTGCTTGTAGCCGGCGACGAGTCCCGTCGGGTTGGTCGTCGTGCGGAAAGTCGAGCGGAGAAAGCCGGATGCCGGGCCGGTCGCCTGGGCGACGGCATCCGGATCGGCGGGGTCCCCACCGCAGAGGGCGGCGAGCCCGTCGACCGTCTGGCGGGTGGTGGCGGTGAGCTCCAGCGGCCAGCTCGATCTGCCGAGAGCGGCGACCGCTTCGGCGAGGCGCGTCACGGCGTTGTCGGGGTGGAAGCGGCTGCCGTGGCCCGCGATGCCGTGCGCACGCAGACGCAGCCAGACCAGCGCCTTCTCCCCCACCTGCAACAGGTACGCACGCCGATCGCCGACCGGGATCGAATAGCCACCCACCTCGCTGATGGCCTCGGTCGCACCCGCGAACCACTCGGGCCGATCACGCACGACGAGTTGGGACCCCTCGACGCCGCCGTTCTCCTCATCGGCGAAAAAGGTGACGACGATATCGCGGGCGGGCTGCTCCCCCGCCCGCAGCAGCTCCGCGACGGAGGTCAGGATCATGGCATCCATGTCCTTCATGTCCACGGCGCCGCGGCCCCACAGCATCCCGTCCTTGACCACACCGCCGAACGGATCGACGCTCCAGTCCTCTGCCACGGCGGGCACGACGTCGAGGTGACCGTGGAGCACGAGGGCGGGCAGCGACCGGTCACGGCCGGGTACGCGGACGCTGAGATTGGTGCGACGGGCAATCGGCTCGTAGTACTCCGGCTCCAGGCCGAGGGTCTCGAGGTAAGCGCCGACGTACTCGGCGGCTTCGCGCTCGCCACGCGAACGTCCCTCGCCGAAGTTCGTGGTGTCGAAGCGGATGAGGTCCCGCGCGACGCGCGCGACCTCGGGAAGTTCGGGCAGCTCGGATGAGGACATGACTCCACGCTAGCGGGCGCGACGGGCTCGGCCACGAGATGCCGGCGCGGATGCCGAAGACGCTCGCCGGAGAAAAGAAAAAGGCCCCTGGCGGGGCCTTTTCCTACTGTGCGCGAGGGGGGACTTGAACCCCCACGCCCTATACGGGCACTAGCACCTCAAGCTAGCGCGTCTACCTATTCCGCCACCCGCGCAGGTGGTTTTCGGTTTCGCAACCGAAGATCGACAGTACCAGATTCCGCGCCCGGCGCGGAATCGAGCGCCGCGCTCAGCCCGCCGAGACGCCGAAGAGCATACCGAGCAGGTACGTGACCGCCGCCGCGCCGAACCCGATGGCGAGTTGACGAAGCCCTCGCCGCAGCGGCGGCGCGCCCGAGAGCAGTCCCACCATGGCACCGGTCGCGGTGAGCGCGGTGCCGACGAGCACGAGCGCGACGGCGACCGCGGGCAGTCCGCTCAGGCCGAAGATCCAGGGAAGCACCGGGATGATCGCCCCCGAGGCGAAGAAGAGGAAGCTGGATGCTGCGGCACCGAGCGCACTGCCGACGACCTCGTGGTCGGCTCCGGGCGCCTGTGGCAGACGGTAGGGCCCAACCCGGTCGGCGGCCTGCGCCGTCTGGACGACGTGGCGGGCGCGCTCCAGCGCGTCGCGCTCGTCCATTCCGCGGGTGCGATAGAGCAGAGCGAGCTCGTTGGCGTCGAGATCGAGGTCGGGCAGCACGTGGTCGGCATAGTCGCTCGGCTCGGTGGCATCCAGCAGCTCTCGCTGCGAGCGCACCGAGACGTACTCCCCCGCGCCCATCGACAGGGCCCCGGCCAGAAGCCCCGCGACGCCGCTGAAGAGGACGAACTGTGCACCGACGCCCGTCGCTCCGATACCCATGACCAGCGCGAGGTTCGAGACGAGGCCGTCGTTGGCTCCGAACACCGCCGCACGGAAGGTACCCGAC
>CAUPYO010000043.1:0-10208 GCA_963515565.1 uncultured Microbacterium sp. | reverse complement strand
CGTCGAGGGCATCGTGGATACCCTCCGCCGGTGGGTCGGCGAGCAGATCGGCCCGATCGCGCGTCCTCGCGACGTCTACATCGTGACCGAGCTGCCCAAGACACGGTCGGGCAAGATCATGCGGCGGCTGCTCCGCGATGTCGCAGAGGGCCGCGAGGTGGGCGACACGACGACCCTGGCCGACACCATGGTCATGTCCACGATTCAGTCGAAGATCACGAAGAAGTAGAACGGCTCCGGGTGGCGCGGCGCGGGTTCAGCTCGCGCCGCCCTCCTGTGCCGCGCGACGTCGACGGATCTCCGCCTCGAGCCGGGCGGCATGTTCTTCTCTCTCCAGGTCCGCCAACTGCTGCTCGGTCGTGCGGGTGTCGACGGGGCGGGATGCCGGGGCGGAGGGCTCCGGCTCGTTCGACCAGCGACGCGGGTCTCCGAAGCTCATGGCTTCCGGCGCCGCGCCCCACTCGCGCCCGAGCGCGAACCAGAGGATCGACCCGACCAGCGGAAGCAGGACGATGAAGATGATCCACGCGAACTTCGGGAGGAAGCGCACCTGATCGTCGCGACGCGTGATCGCGTCGATCAGGGCGAGGACCATGACCGCGAAGACGAGCAGAGCGAAGATCGGCATGACCCCACTCTGCCCACCGGCTCAGGTCGGCGCAACGACCCGTCACACGAAGGAGAAGACGACCTCGACTTCGACCGGGCTGTCGAGGGGCAGCACCGGCACTCCGACCGCGGAGCGGGCATGGCGCCCTGCCTCGCCGAAGATCTCGCCCAGCACCTCGCTGGCGCCGTTGATCACGCCCGGCTGGCCGGTGAACTCCGGCACAGACGCCACGAATCCGGTGACCTTCACCACGCCGGTGAGACGCTCGAGGTCGCCCACGACGGCGGCAGCGGCCGCCAGGGCGTTGAGGGCGCTCTGGCGGGCATAGCCCTTCGCCGCGGATGCCGCGACTAAGGGCTCCGCATCGCCGACCTTGCCGACGGCGGGCAGCGCACCGCCGACCATGGGCAGCTGGCCCGAGGTGTAGACGAGGTCGCCGTGCACCACAGCCGGCACATAAGCCGCCACCGGCGGGACCACCGCCGGCAGCTCGATGCCGAGCTCGGCAAGACGGGCTGCGAGGCTCATGCCTCGTCTCCGAACTGCTGAGCAGCGACGGCGGCGGCACCCAGACCGGCGTTGGCGGCGCCGCCACCGGTGGGACGCTTGAAGTAGGCGACGAGGCCACCCTCCGGTCCAGGAACGACCTGAACGAGCTCCCACCCTTGCTTTCCCCAGTTGTTGAGGATCGCAGCGGTGTTGTGGATCAGCAGGGGGGTCGTGAGGTACTCCCACGTGGTCATTCGAACTCCCGGAGTCGGCTCGGCATGCGGGGGCGCGCCCCGGTGCACCGAGGGATCCCCCAGGGTTCTCCCTTACCATCAAGCCTATGCCCCAACTCAAACGGACGGCCACCGGTGTGCTCGGCGGCCTTGCGGGTCTCGTCGGTCTGAGCGCCGTGGCCGGCATCCTCATCACCGCGACGGTCACGCCCGCGATCGCCGTCTCCGGCTACGCCGCGACCAGTGCGCTCGACACGTTCGAGAACATGCCGGGGTTCCTCCAGATCGACCCGCTCATGCTGCCGACGGAGATCTACCGCAAGGACGGCAACGGCAACGACGCGGTGATGGCCGAGTTCTACGACCAGAACCGCATTCCGGTGACGTTCGACCAGGTCAACCCGGTGATGTACGACGCGATCATCTCGAGCGAGGACAAGAACTTCTACACCCTGGTGGGCAACGCGTCCAACGGCTCCAACCGCGGTGGCTCGTCGATCACACAGCAGTATGTGAAGAACGTGCTGCAGCAGAACTGTGAGAGCAAGGCCACCAACGACGACCAGGTGGCCGCCTGCTTCTCGGCGACCACTGCCAACGAGGGCGCGGAGGGCTACCAGCGCAAGCTGCAGGAGATGCGCTACGCCATCCAGCTCGAGAAGCAGTACTCGAAGGACGAGATCCTCATCGGGTACCTCAACATCACGAACTTCGGCGGGCTCGTCTACGGCATCGGTGCCGCGGCGCAGCACTACTTCGGAGTCGCGCCCTCCGACCTCACCATCGCGCAGGCGGCCACGATCGCCGGCATGGTGCAGGCACCGAACGTCTACCGCATCGACAAGCCGGACGGTTCGACCACCGATAAGGCCGGCAACCCGATCAACAGTGCTGCCGACGGGTACTCTCTCACGCTCGACCGGCGCAACTACGTGCTCGGTCGCATGCTCGACAACGGCAAGATCTCGCAGGAAGAGTACGACGCCGCCAAGGCGTCTCCCATCACGCCCACCATCACCAACCGCAGCCAGGGCTGCCAGAACGCGACAGGCGCGGAGTTCTTCTGCGAGTACGTGCGTACGATTCTTCTGAAGGACCCGGCTTTCGGTGCCGACGACGACACGCGCGCGGCGAACCTTCGACGCGGTGGCATGAAGATCTACACCACCCTCGATCCCACACTGCAGGACGAGGGCCTGAAGGCGATCTCCATCGTGCCGGCCCACGTCGACTACATGAACCTCGGCGCCTCCGCAGTGCAGGTGGAAGTCGGTACCGGCCGCATCCTCTCGATGGTCCAGAACCGTCCGTTCTCAACCGATGATGCCGCGGTGAATGCCCCCACGACGCAGGTGAATTACAACGTGCGCCAGGAGAACGGCGGAGGCGGCGGCCACTCCGCCGGCTCGACCTACAAGATCTTCAGCCTGCT
This sequence comes from uncultured Microbacterium sp., assembly GCA_963515565.1. Lineage (GTDB taxonomy): Bacteria > Actinomycetota > Actinomycetes > Actinomycetales > Microbacteriaceae > Microbacterium. Next base: position 7,444 of record CAUPYO010000043.1, on the reverse strand, counting down.
GAACTGGCTCGAACAGGGTCATTCGGTCAACGAGACCTTGAACGCTCGCATCGGCCCCAAGAAGGTGGACCAGTGCGACGGGACGATTCAGAACGTGGTCGCCGGCAACAACGGCAACGGGCAGATCGGAAACTTCGAGAACAATCCGGGCTACGTCGGCACGGTGTACAACTTCACTCGCGACTCCCTGAACTCCGGCTTCCTCACGATGGCGGAGAAGATCTCCGTCTGCACCACGAACCGGCTCGCGATGAAGATGGGCGTGATGACGGGTATCGGCGGACCGCTCGACACGACGAACTTCGCGTACAACGTGCTCGGCGACCAGGCCGTCGCTCCGATCGACATGGCGCAGGTCTACGCCTCCGTCGCCGCGAAGGGCTCGCTCTGCCCCTCGAAGGCGATCGACAAGGCGATCGACGCGCAGGGCAAGGACATCACCCCGCAGATCACCTGCCAGCCCGCGATGAGCGAAGCCGTCGCGGCGACCGCGGCGTACACCCTGCAGGGCGTCATGACGGGCACCGGTTCGGGTGCGCAGATCGGCGACGGTGTGCCCGTCTTCGGCAAGACCGGTATCCACGAGTACCTGCACACCTGGATGGACGGCTCGTCGAGCAAGGTCGCCACCGTCGTCTGGGTCGGAAACGTCGAAGGCACCGATCTGCTCAGCGACCACTCCGAGAACGGATACGTGCTCTCGAGGATCCGAAACTCGATCTGGCCTGCCATGCAGGGGGCGGCGAACGCCAAGTACGGCGGCGACCGCTTCCCCGATCCGGATGCCGCACTCACCAAGCGCCAGCTCACCGATCTTCCGTCGGTGATCGGCATGACGGTCGACCAGGCGCAGCAGGCGCTGAGCACCGCCGGATTCTCGGTGACGGTCGGCGACGCCGTCCCCGGGACTGAAGCTGCCGGCACGATCATCCAGCAGGACCCTGGCGCGGGCAAGGTCGCGGGCGGCACCACCGTGACGATCCGTCCGAGCAACGGTCAGGGCATCGCTGTGCCCGGCGTGAGCGGCAAGCCCGCGGAAGCCGCGGCGACGCTCAAGTCGCAGGGCTTCACGAACGTCGGCCAGCAGTGCACCGCATCGCCGACGGCTTCGGATGATGGCACGGTGACCGGAACCAACCCGGCCGCAGGCACCGTCGTCAACCGCGGCACGCAGATCACCGTGCAGTACCAGGCGAAGAACTGCGGCGGACGCCCGTGACGCCCGGCCGTACCGCCCTCGCCGCCGTCTCGGCGGCGGGGGCGGTCGCCGTCGGCGCTACCGTCTGGGGCACCTGCATCGAACGTTTTCTGTTCACCGTGCGTCGGCATGAACTGGCGGTGCTGCCGGCAGGCTCCCCGTCGCTGACCGTGTTGCATCTGTCCGACGCGCACATGGCGCCGTGGCAGCACCGCAAGCAGAAGTGGATCGCCGAGCTGGCGGAACAGACTCAGCCCGATCTGGTCGTGAACACGGGCGACAATCTGGGCCACCGCGATGGCCTCCACGGCATCCGCGCCGCCTTCGCCCCGTTGCGCGGTGTACCGGGGCTCTTCGTCCACGGTTCGAACGACGTGTGGGGCCCGTCGGCGCGCAACCCGCTCCGGTACTTTCGCGGCCCCTCTCGCGGTGCGCACAGCGCCGAGCGACTGGACACGGCCGCCATGGACTCCTACTTCACCGACGAGCTCGGCTGGACGAACGTCAACAACGCCGCCGCAATCATCGACGCGGGGGGACGGCGCATCGAGGCGTTCGGCGTCAGCGACGCGCATCGCGGCTGGGATGATCTCGCGGTGCTGCCGTCCGCGATCGAGGCCGCCCGGCGACCCCGTCCGTTCCGCTCCGCCCCCGAGGCCGACATCGTGCTCGGCGTGACGCACGCGCCCTACCGGTACGTGCTCGACCGCTTCGTCGAGCTCGGAGCCGATGCGATCTTCGCCGGCCACACGCATGGCGGCCAGGTGCGCATCCCGTTCTCGCCGTCGGCTCTGGTCGCCAACTGCGATATCCCCCTCGACCAGGCGCGGGGGCTCAGCTCCTGGTCTACCGACGGCAGACGGGTCCCGTTGAACGTGTCGGCCGGCCTCGGCCATTCGATCTACGCACCCGTGCGATTCGGATGCCGCCCCGAGGCGTCCGTGTTGACGCTGCGCGCCCGCAGCTGATCGGGCAGAAGCGGCGCCTCGATTCGCTGCAATCGGCCTCGGCGGGGTAGACTCGGAGGGTTGCCACGGGGTGTGGCGCAGCTTGGTAGCGCGCGTCGTTCGGGACGAAGAGGTCGCAGGTTCAAATCCTGTCACCCCGACAGCAGAGAGGCTCTGCCTGGATGATCCGGGCAGAGCCTTTCCTGACTTACTCACCGGATGGGAGCACCCGATGACCACCCCCCGCCTGATCGCGTTCGATCTCGATGACACCCTCGCGCCGTCCAAGAGCGCGATCGACCCTCGCATCGGTGAACTCCTGCTCGACCTCGCCGCACGCGTCGAGGTGGCGATCATCTCCGGTGGACAGCTGCAGCAGTTCCAGAGCCAGGTCGTCGACCGGCTTCCGTCCGCGGATGCCGATACGCTCTCCCGTTTCCACCTCATGCCCACGTGCGGGACGCAGTACTACCGGCTCGAGGCCGATGGCGTCCGCACCGTCTACGCGCACGCGCTGACCGACGACGAGAAGTCGCGCGCGTTGGCCGCCGTCGAGGAGGAGGCACGCCGCCTGGGCGTCTGGGAGTCCGAACCGTGGGGAGACATCCTCGAAGACCGTGGCTCGCAGATCACCTTCTCCGCACTCGGGCAGACCGCGCCGCTCGAGGCGAAGATGGCGTGGGACCCGACCGGAGAGAAGAAGAACGCTCTGCGCGACGCCGTCGCCGCACGCATCCCCGACCTCGAGGTCCGCTCGGGAGGATCGACATCGGTGGACATCACCCACCGCGGCATCGACAAGGCCTACGGCATGCGCAAGCTCGCAGAGGTCACCGGCATCCCCCTCGATGACATGCTCTTCGTCGGCGACCGCCTCGACGAGCACGGCAACGACTACCCCGTGCTCGCCATGGGAGTGACCTGCCAGGCGGTGGAGGGCTGGGAGCACACGGCCACGTACCTGGCCGAGCTCATCCCCGCGCTGCCCGTCCGCTGAGGGCGGGCTCCTGACTCACGCTCCGGCGATGACCGCCGTCGACGGCGCCGGCATCCCCGCGTCGGCGTAGTACGCCGTGATGTGCGCGCGCACGAGGTCTCGCGCTCGTGCCGCGTCGCCCGCGTCGATGGCGGCGAGGATGTCGCCGTGTTCGCGGTGGAGGCGTGTGACGGTGGCGTCCCAGTCGTCGATGCGGCTGGCTCCGGTGCGGATGTAGTTCTCGATCGTCGTGCGAAGCCCCGCCATTGTCGCGGCGACGACCACATTGCCTGCCGCGTCAGTGAGCCGCAGGTGGAACTGGGCATCGAGAGCGAGGAAGTCGTCGGAGCTCAGCGCGCCGTCCTCCATCGCCGCGAGGGTCGCGCGTGCCTCTGCGAGGTCAGGCTCGTCGAGGCCGGCCAGATGGGCGACGGCCCACTCCTCCAACAACAGTCGCGTCTCGTACACGTCGGGGATGGGAAAGCCGTGCGCCGCCACCTGCAACCGCAGCAGCTGCGCCAGCCCGCCATGCGGCGTCGCCGTGACGATGGCGCCGGCCGTCGGTCCCGAGCCGGTGGCGGTGCGGATGAGGCCCATGACCTCGAGCACGCGCAGCGCTTCGCGCACGCTGGAGCGCCCCACGCCGAGCGTGGCGGCCAGTTCTCGCTCGGGCTGCAGCCGGTCGCCCGGTCCGAGCGTTCCACTCAGCAGGTCTGCTTCGATCTTCTCGAGCACCACGCGCCATGCCCGCGCCGGTGTGTTTTCGGGCATCAGTCTCTCCCCGCTGCATAATGGTCAGGCCACATTAGTGTACGGCGTTCGGACCGGCAAAAACACGCGGAGTGCCACATGAGCCTACTCTCGGAGCATGGATCCGCTCGTTGTCGTCATCCTCGTCGCCGCCGTCGCGTCGGCGTTCTGCTGGGTCGCGTCGCTGCTGACCCGAGACACCTCCTGGGTCGACCGCCTGTGGTCGATCGTCCCCGTCGCCTACGTCTGGATCTTCGCGGGGGCCGCGCTGGCTTCGGGCACTGAGCCAGCTCGGCCGGTGCTCATGGCCGTGCTCGCCACGGCGTGGGGCGCGCGACTGACCTTCAACTTCGCGCGCAAGGGCGGGTACACGGGCGTCGAAGACTACCGCTGGGCGATTCTGCGCGGGCGGATGTCGCCGGCTCTCTTCCAGGTCTTCAATCTGTTCTTCATCGTGCTGTACCAGATGGCACTGCTCGTGCTCATCACGCTGCCGGCCGCGATCGCGTGGGGGCATCCGGCGCCACTGTCGGCGGCCGATGTGGTCATCGCCGTGCTCTTCGTCGCCTTCCTCGTCGGAGAGACGGTCGCCGACCAGCAGCAGTGGGACTTCCATCGCGCGAAGGCCCGCGGCGACGCTCGGGGCTTCCTCACAACCGGACTGTTCGCGTACAGCCGGCATCCGAACTTCTTCTTCGAGCAGGCCCAATGGTGGGCGTTCTACGCGTTCGGCGCCGCGGCCGCCGTCCTCTCCGGCGCCGGCTTCTGGGGCGGTGTCGTCAACCCGACGGTCATCGGTCCCGTCCTGCTGACGCTGCTGTTTCTCGGGTCGACGGTGTTCACCGAATCGATCTCAGCGAGCAAATATCCCGACTACGCCGCGTACCGGCGCACGACGTCGATGCTGGTCCCGCTCCCCCCGGCGGGCACCGAAACCGGTCAGCTGAGGCGTCCGCCCGACTCGCGCAGGTAGCACTCCGCGCACATCGACTCGTAGGTCACCTTCTCGTGCGAGAGTTCATCGATGGCGACCTGGTCTCCGTCGAAGACGAACCGCCCGCCGACCAGACGTGCGTTGAACAGAGCCTTGCGGCCGCACCGGCAGATCGTCTTCAGCTCCTCGAGGCTGTGGGCGAGTTCGAGCAGACGCGCCGAGCCCGGGAAGGCCCGCGTCTGAAAATCGGTGCGGATGCCGTAGGCCAGCGCCGGAATGTCATCGTCGACGACGATCCGCAACAGGTCGTCGACCTGAGCGGGTGTCAAGAACTGCGCTTCGTCGATGAGAAGGCACGCTACGGCACCGTCGTAACGGGTCGCGTGCTCCGCGACGAGCGCGCGCAGATCGGCATCCGGAGCGACGAGGAAGTCGACCAGGCGCTCCATGCCGAGGCGACTCGCGATCTTGTCGGCGCCCTTGGTGTCGATCTCGGGCTTTGCCAGCAACACGTGCTGGCCACGTTCTTCGTAGTTGTAGGCAGCCTGCAACAGCGCCGTCGACTTGCCGGAGTTCATCGCTCCGTAACGGAAATAGAGCTTGGCCATGCGGATATCCGCCCGAGTCAGCGGTTGATGCCGAGCACGCGAGCCGTCTCCGACAGCGAGGCGTCGGCCACGGCTGCATCGCCGTTGAGCGTGGAACCGTAGCTGGGCACGAGGCGGCGCAGTTCCGGCTCCCACTGGGCGATGCGATCGGGGAAGCAGGTCTTCACGAGGCCCAGCATGATGGACGCCGCGGTCGACGCCCCCGGCGAAGCGCCGAGAAGGCCGGCGATCGTGCCGTCGGCGGAGGTGACGACCTCGGTGCCGAACTGCAGCACGCCGCCCTTCTTGGGGTCTTTCTTCATGACCTGCGCGCGCTGGCCGGCCTGCAGCAGCTCCCAGTCTTCGTCCTTAGCGGTGGGCATGAACTCGCGAAGGGAGTCGACCTTCTTCTTGTGGTTTTTCAGCAGCTCGGTGACGAGGTATTTGATGAGCCCGGGGTTGTCGACTGCCACCTTGAGCATGGGGCCGATGTTGCCGGGGCGCACCTGCGCGACGATGTCGGTGATGCGGCCGTTCTTGAGGAACTTGGGGCTGAAGGTCGCGAACGGGCCGAACAGCAGTGAGGCCTCGCCGTCGACGACACGCGTGTCGAGGTGCGGCACCGACATGGGCGGAGCACCCACAGACGCCTGCGAGTAGACCTTCGACTTGTGCTGAGCGACGATCGCCGGGTTCGAGGTCTTGAGCCACTGCCCGCCGATCGGGAAGACACCGTAGCCGGAGATCTCGGGGATGCGAGAGGACTGCAGCAGCTTGATGGCCCACCCGCCTGCCCCGACGAACACGAAGCGGGCCGTCAGAGTGCCGGGCGTGCGGCCCAGTGTGTGGCGGTACGACACCTTCCAGGTGCCGTCGGCATTCTTGCGGAGCTTTCGCACCTCGCGGTTGGTCAGCACCTCGACATCCCGCTCCTGCAGGTGGGCGAACAGCTGCCGGGTGAGAGCGCCGAAGTCGACGTCGGTTCCGGCGGGAACGCGCGTCGCCGCGAACGGCTCATCGCTCTTCCTGCGCTTGTGCATGAGCAGGGGCGCCCACTGATTGATGACGCGCGAATCCTCGGAATACTCGATGCCCTCGAACAGCGGCTGCGTGCGCAGCACCTCGTAGCGCTTCTTGAGGTAGGCGACGTCTTTCTCGCCCCGCACGAAGGTCATGTGCGGGGTGGCGTTGATGAAGGTCGAGGGCGCATCGAGGATGCCGCGCTCGATGAAGCTGGACCACAGCTGGCGGCTCTGCTGGAACTGCTCGTTGATCGCGACCGCTTTCGCGGGATCGAGCGAGCCGTCCGCCGCCTCGGGCATGTAGTTCAATTCGCAGAGTGCCGCGTGGCCGGTACCGGCGTTGTTCCAGGCGTTGGAGGATTCCTCGGCGACCTCGCTGAGTCGCTCGAGCACGACGATCTTCCAGTCCGGCTGCAACTGCTTCAGCAGGGCTCCAAGGGTGGCACTCATGATGCCACCGCCGATCAGGACGACGTCGACGGGTTCGCTCACAATGATCCAGTCTAGGCCGGGTTTTCTCCGGCCTCCGCGACGCGCGGCATCCACCCGCCGTCAACTCTCGCGGTTCTTTCGCTCCGACCAAATCCGCGAGACACGTCCTGCGCACCGAGACACGCGTCGTAGACCGGTGTCTCGGTGCGCAGACGGTGTCTCGCGGTCGCCCGTTGTCGGTCAGACGGCGGCGGTCAGGCGCTCGGCGACGAGCTCGGCGATCTGCACGGCGTTCAGGGCGGCGCCCTTGCGGAGGTTGTCGTTACTGATGAACAGCACGAGCCCCTTGCCCTCAGGTGCGGACTGGTCGGCGCGGATGCGACCGACGTAGCTCGGGTCGTTGCCGGCGGCCTGCAGCGGGGTGGGCACCTCTTCGAGGGCGACACCGGGAGCGGATGCCAGGATCTCGCGCGCGCGCTCGGGCGTGATGTCGCCCCGGAACTCGGCGTGGATGGACAGCGAGTGCCCCGTAAAGACCGGCACGCGCACGCAGGTGCCCGCGACCCGCAGGTCGGGCAGCTCGAGGATCTTGCGGCTC
>CAUPYO010000042.1:0-10364 GCA_963515565.1 uncultured Microbacterium sp. | reverse complement strand
CGCCGTCGTCGGTGATCGCGACCACGTCGACGCCCTCCGCCCGCAGGTCGCCGGCGACCCGGCGCCCCAGGGCGTCGTCGCCGACGCGGCCCAGCCACGTGACGGCGACCCCGAGTCGCGACAGGCCGATCGCCGTGTTGCCCTCTGCACCGCCGGTGTCGATGGATGCCGTCGCGAGGTGCTCGAAACCGCCCACCCCGTCGCCGCGCACGAGAGCCATGCTCTCGCCCAGGGTGAGCACACGCGGCGAGATCGTCATGCGCGGCTCCTGACCTCGTCGCGGATCGCGGCGCACGCCGCCGCGAGTGCGCGGATGGTGTCGAAGTCGCCGGCGGCGATGGCGGCGCGCGGCACCATCCAGCTGCCGCTGGCTGCGAACACCGCCGGCCGCGACAGGTAATCGCCGAGGTTGTCGACGCAGACGCCGCCACTCGGAAGCACCTTCAGGTCGGGAAACGGCCCGCCGAGGGCGTCGAGATAGGCCGGCCCGCCGAGCATCCCAGCCGGAAAGATCTTCACGTGCGTGAACCCGTCCGCCATCGCGCGCTGTACCTCTGTGGCGGTGGCGACGCCGGGAATCATCGGCACACCGCGGCGGCGCGTCTGATCGACGACGGCCGGGGCGTAGCCCGGCGATACGGCGAACGCGGCGCCGGCGTCCGCGACGGCATCCGCCTGGTCGGCGGTGAGCACCGTCCCGGCCCCGGCGAAGAAGCCTTCCACGCGGGCGGCGGCGGCCAGCGCTCCGAGTCCGGCAGGGGTGCGCAGCGTGAACTCTGCGCACGGGATGCCCCCGTCGCGAAGCGCCCGGGCGAGCGGCTCGCCGTCACGCGGGTCGTCGAGCACGACCACCGGCACGATGCCGATGCGTGCCACCGCCGCCAGCGTGTCGTCGACCGCGGTCATCGTCCCAGCCACCCGCCGTCCACCGGCAGCACGATGCCGTCGACGTAGTCGGACGCCGGCGAGGCCAAGAACACGGTCGTGCCGGCGAGGTCGTCCGCGCGCCCCCAGCGCCCGGCCGGGATGCGTTCCAGGATCGCTCGCGAGCGATTCGGATCGGCGCGGAGGGCTCCCGTGTTGTCGGTGGCGATGTAGCCGGGCGCGATGGCGTTGACGTTCACGCCGCGCGCGGACCATTCGTTCGACAGCGCCTTGGTCAGTCCCGCGATGCCCGACTTCGCCGCGGTGTACCCGGGCACGGTGATGCCGCCCTGGAAGCTCAGCAGCGAAGCCGTGAAGATGATCTTGCCGCGTCCGCGCTCGAGCATCTGCCGGGCGACCGCCTGAGTGAGGGCGAACGGGCTCGTGAGGTTGACCTGCAGCACGCGATCCCACGACGCCAGCGGATGATCGGCGGCCGGTGCACGTTCGATGGTGCCGGCGTTGTTGACGAGGATGTCGACGTGGCGCTCGCTGAGCACGCGAGCGAGCTGCGCGACGGCATCCGGGTCGGAGAAGTCGCAGGCGATGCCCTCGAAGTGACGACCGGCCTCCGTGACGGCGCGCTCGATGTCGCTGCCGGACGCCGACTGCGATGCACTGACGCCGATGATGTCGGCGCCCGCGTCTGCGAGGGCGATCGCCATCGCGTAGCCGATACCGCGGCGGGCACCGGTGACGACCGCGGTCGAGCCGCTGAGGTCGAACAGCGCGCTCACGGCCGGCCCGCCACATCGACCAGGATCTTCATGGCGCGGCCGGCTTCGAGGTCGGCGAAAGCGTCTGCCGTGGCATCCAGGGCGACGACGCGGCTGATCAGTCGCTGGGCAGGGATGACGCCGTCGGCGATGAGTTCGACGGCGGTCTCGAAATCCACGCGCTGGTAGACGCGCGCGCCCAAGATCCGCAGTTCGCGCCAGAACACCCGCTGCAGGTCGATCGGGCGGGGCGTCGGGTGGATCGCGACGACGACGAGCGTGCCGCGGACCTTCGCCAGGTCGGTCGCCCCGAGCACGGCGGGGGCGGCTCCGGAGACCTCGAACACCACATCGGCGCCCGCGCCGCCGGTCCATTCCTCGACCGCCTGCCTCTGATCGCGCCCCCGGGGATCCAGAGTCGCGAACCCCAACTCGGCGATCTGGGCCCGGCGCCTCTCGTCGAGCTCGATCACCAGGACGTCGGCGCCGAAATGGCGGGCGACGGTGGCGATCAGCAGTCCGATGGGCCCGCCGCCGATCACGACCGCGGTGTCACCGGGCTGCAGTTCGCTGCGCCGCACGTCGTGCACCGCGACAGCGACCGGTTCGATGAGGGCCGCATGATCCAGCGGCGTTCCCGATGGGATGCGCACGAGTGTCCGCACCGGAACGTTCCACCGCTGCTGCAGTGAGCCGGGCGAGTCGATCCCGATGAAATCGAGGTTCTGGCAGATGTGCTCGTTGCCCGCGCGGCAGGCCGGGCACGTGCCGTCCCAATCCAGCGGCATGACGGTCACGGCATCGCCGATGCTCCAGTCGGTGACGCCCTCGCCGAGCGCGGCGATGGTGCCGCTCATCTCGTGTCCGAACACGAGGGGTGTCTGCACCCTGGCATCCATGTTTCCGTGCACGATGTGCAGATCGGTGCCGCACAGTCCTGTGTAGGCCACCGCGATCTGTACCTCCCCGGCGGCGGGGGGCGTGGAGGGCAACTCGATGGTGCGCAGCTGTCCGTGTCCGGTGTAGGCGAGGCCGTTCATACGGTCGTCCTCTCGATCGTGGGGGTCTCGGAGATTCGGTAGAACGCGGCAACTGTGCCGGACGTTACGGCGCGCAGTTCGGTATCCGCCCAGGTGTTCGTGAGCGCTTCGAATGAGTCGTGCACGCGCCGGTGGCCGCCGGCGCGCTCGGCGATCGGCCAGTCGCTGCCGTACATGAGGCGGTCGGCGCCGAAGATCTCTCGGGCATCTTCCACGAAGGGTCGGACGAGGTCGACGGTCCACGCGCGCGCGTCTCCCGACGGCGGATACAGCCCCGACAATTTGGCGTAGACGAGGGGATGCTGCGCCGCCGACGCCAGCAGGCTCCGCCAGGCGTTGCGCTCACCGACTGTGCCGCCGATCGGCGGCTTGCCGAGGTGATCGATCACGATGCGCAGGTCGGGGTGGCGCTCGATGATCCCGGGCAGCTCGCCGAGGGCATCGGCCGATGCCGTGACGAAGTCGAGCGTGAGTCCGGCGCCGGCGAGCAGTTCGAGGGAGGCGTTCTGCGCGGGGCCCGTGATCCAACCGGGCTCGCGATCATGGATGAGGTTACGCACTCCCACCAGCAGCGGATCGGTCGTGAACTCCTCGATTCCCGCCGCCGTGGTGTCGGGGTCGTCCAGCGGCAACCAGCCCACGATCGCCGCGACCCGGTTCGGGTGGCGCGCCGCCTCGGCGCGCATGACGGCGGTGTCGGCGGCGTTGTCGGCCGCCTGCACGAGCACGACGCGATCGACGCCGGCGATATCGAGATCGGCGACGATGTCGTCGAGCACGATCGTGCGGTCGAGCGGATGCAATTGCGGGGTCAGCCACGGGTACGCGGCGCGCGTCGGATCCCAGACGTGCAGGTGGGCATCGATCGTCATACGGATTCCAACTCCTCCCAGGCCGCCGGCGAGATCGGCGCCTCATAGCGGGCGATGGTGCTGTCGACCTGTGCCGCAGTGCGCGTACCGACCACCACCGACACGACCGCCTCGTCGCGGAGCGCGTACTGCACGGCTGCCGCGGGCAGCGTCGTGCCGTGCGCCTCGCTGACCGATGCCAGCGTGCGGGCGCGCGCGATGACGTCCGCGGGCGCCGGACCGTAGTCGTAGGTGGCGTCGTCGCGCACCTCGTGCGTGCTGAGCAGGCCCGAGTTGTAGACGGCCGCGGCGACGACGGCGATGCCACGTTCGTGCGCGCGGGGGAGGAGGTCTTCTCGCGCCGAGCGGTCGAACAGCGTGAATCGGCCCGCCACCATGACGACGTCGATGTCGCACTCCTCGATGAAGCGCGTGAGCATCGCGGTCTGGTTCATGCCCGCACCGATGGCGCGCACGACGCCCTGTTCGCGTAGTTCGATGAGGGCATCGACACCGGTCGTGCTGGCCGTCGACCAGTGGTCGTCGGGGTCGTGGAGATAGACGATGTCGAGTCGGTCGAGGCCGAGCCGGTCGAGGCTTCCCTCGATCGAGCGCAGGATGCCGTCGCGCGAGAAGTCCCACTCGCGACGGTGGGTCGCGGGGGCGGCGAAGCCGTCGGCATCGTCGAGCAGTCCGGCCGCGGCGCGCTCCGGTGTCGGCACCAGCAGGCGCCCCACCTTGGTGGAGACGACGAAATCGCCCCGCGGTCGTGTGCGCAGCGCGGCGCCGAGGCGACGCTCGGAAAGTCCCACGCCGTAGTGCGGCGCCGTGTCGAAGTAGCGGATGCCGCCGTCCCACGCTGCGTCGACGGCGGCCTGGGCGTCGGCGTCGGCGGTCTCGCGATAGAGGTTGCCCAATTGCGCCGCACCGAAGCCGAGTTCGGTCAGCGACATGTCACCGAGTGTGCGCGCGCGCATGGGGACCTCCTCGTCGCACTGAATGGTATTACATCATACTATTCGCGGAAAGGTATGGGTGCGCTCTCATCGGCCGCGGCGCGACCCCTGCAATGTCGCTGCCCGGCGATACCATGAGTCGTCCCCACACCCTCCGCAGACGGAGTTCGCATGCTTGGAAAGCTCCTCGTCCGTTATCTCTGGACCTATAAATGGTGGCTTCTGGGCGTGCTCGTCTTCCAGTTCGCCTCGGCCATGGCATCCCTCTATCTGCCGCGCCTGAACGCCGACATCATCGACAAGGGCGTCGCCGTCGGCGACACCGGTTACATCTGGTCGCGGGGCGGCTTCATGCTGATCATTGCGCTCGGTCAGATCGTCGCTTCGGTCATCGCCACCTTCTTCGCGGCGCGCGCGGCGATGAGCGCCGGCCGTGATATCCGCCGTGACGTCTACGACAAGGTGAGCGGGTTCTCCGAGCGTGAGGTGTCGTCCTTCGGCGCCGGCACCCTGATCACGCGCAACACCAACGATGTGCAGCAGGTGCAGATGCTCGCCATGATGGGGGCGACGATGCTCGTCACGGCCCCGCTTCTGGCTATCGGCGGCATCATCATGGCGGTGCAGCAAGATGCCGCGCTCAGCTGGCTGATCGCGGTGGCCGTGCCGGTTCTGCTCGTCATCGCCGGCTTCATCATCAGCCGTATGGTGCCGCTGTTCCGGGCCTATCAGGGCAAGCTCGACGGGGTCAACCGCATCATGCGCGAGCAGCTCACCGGTGTCCGCGTCGTGCGCGCCTTCGTGCGCGAACGCATCGAAGAGGCGCGCTTCCGCGTCGCGAACACCGACATCATGGTCGTCGGACGCAAGGTCGGCTCGCTCTTTGTCATCATGTTCCCGCTGGCGATGCTCGTTCTGAACGTCACCGTCGTCGGCGTCATCTGGTTCGGCGGCATCCAAGTCGACGCGCGCGACGTCGAGATCGGCACCCTGTTCGCCTTCATGCAGTACGTCGGTCAGATCCTCATGGGCGTGCTGATGGCGACGTTCATGACGATCATGATCCCGCGCGCCGCCGTCTCGGCCGACCGTATCGGCGAGGTCCTCGACTCGACCGACGCGTTGCACCGCCCCGACCGGCCGGTCAGCGAGTTCCCCGAGCTCGGCGCCGTCGACTTCGACGACGTCTCGTTCAGCTACCCGGGCGCGGAGTCGCCCGTGCTCGAGCACATCTCCTTCCGCGCCGAACCCGGCCAGACCGTCGCGATCGTGGGCTCGACCGGTTCGGGCAAGACGACGCTCGTCTCGCTCATCCCGCGCCTGTTCGACGTGACCGGCGGCACCGTGCGGGTCGGCGGCGTCGATGTGCGCGAGGCCGATCTCGACGAGATGTGGCGGGGGATCGGCTATGTGCCCCAGCGGGCGTTCCTGTTCACCGGCACCGTAGCCAGCAATCTCCGATTCGGGCGGGAGGACGCCACCGACGACGAACTCTGGCAGGCGCTCGAGATCGCGCAGGGACGTGACTTCGTCTCGGAGATGGACGGCGGACTCACCGCCCGCATCGCCCAAGGCGGAACGAATGTGTCGGGTGGTCAGCGCCAGCGCCTGTCGATCGCCCGCGCCATCGTCCACCGCCCGCACGTGCTCGTCTTCGACGACTCGTTCTCGGCGCTGGATGTCACCACCGACGCGCGCCTGCGTCAGGCGCTGTGGCGCGAACTGCCCGACGTGACGAAGATCGTCGTCGCCCAGCGCATCTCCACCATCGCGGATGCCGACGTCATCGTCGTCCTCGACGACGGCCGGATGGTCGGCATCGGTACCCACGACGAGCTGCTCGCCGACAATGAGACCTACCGCGAGATCGTGCAGTCGCAGTTGGGAGTGGACGCATGAGCGCGCCGAACACAGCCGCCCTCTCCGAAGAGGAGCGCGAAGAACTCGAGCTCGCCGAACAGGCGCGGCTCAACTCGGGCGACTGGGACTCGGTCGCGCCGGGGAAGGCCGCGAACTTCGGCCGCAGCTTCGGCCGGATGATCGGGCTGCTCGCGCCGTCCAAGTGGGCGTTCGTCTTCGTCTCGGTCCTCGGCGCGATCGGTGTCGTCCTCGCCGTCATCGCGCCCAAGGTGCTCGGCGAGGCGACGAACATCCTGTTCGAGGGCGTGCTCTCGACGTCGCTGCCGCAGTTTCCCAACGGCACGAGCCAGGCACAGGTCGTCGACGCGCTCCGCGCGGCGGGGCAGAGCGACGTCGCCAACATCATCGCCGCCATGCACGACTTCCAGGTCGGCGCCGGTGTCGACTTCGAACGGCTCAAGTGGGTGCTGGTCGCCGTCCTGGCGATCTACGTCGTCTCCGCGCTTCTGACCTGGGTGCAGGGCTATGTGATCAACGTGATCATGGTGCGCACCATGTGGCGCCTGCGCGAATCGGTCGAGGCGAAGATCAACCGCCTGCCGCTGTCGTACTTCGACCGGGTGCAGCGCGGCGAGCTCATCTCGCGCGTCACCAACGACATCGACAACATCACCCAGACGATGCAGCAGGCGTTGTCCACCGCCGTGACCAACGTGCTGACCGTCGTCGGCGTGCTCGTCATGATGTTCTCCATCTCGTGGCAGCTGGCGATCGTCGCGCTCATCGCTTTGCCGCTCATGGGTGTCATCTTCGGCGTCATCGGACCGAAGTCGCAGAAGGCCTTCGCCACCCAATGGCGCAAGGTCGGCCGGCTCAACGCCCGCGTCGAGGAGTCGTTCTCCGGCCATGCCCTCGTTCGCGTCTACGGACGCGAGCAGGCCTCACGCGAGAAGTTCCAGGAGGAGAACGAGGAGCTCTACCGGGCGGCGTTCAAGGCCCAGTTCCTGTCGGGCCTCATGATGCCCGCCATGATGTTCATCGGCAATCTCTCCTACGTCGGCATCGCTGTCCTCGGCGGCCTCATGGTCGCCTCGGGCCAGCTGCGCCTGGGCGACGTCCAGGCCTTCATCCAGTACTCGCAGCAGTTCACGCAACCGCTGTCCGAGCTCGGTGGGATGGCCGCCGTCGTGCAGTCCGGAACGGCATCCGCCGAGCGCGTGTTCGAGTTGCTCGACCAGGACGAGCAGGAGCCGGATGCCGATGATGCGCCCGCCCTGCGCGAAGGTCGCGGCGTCATCGAGTTCCAGAACGTCGCCTTCTCCTACTCGCCCGACAAGCCGCTCATCCGCGACCTGTCGTTCCGCGTCGAGCCCGGGCAGACGGTCGCCATCGTCGGTCCGACCGGCGCCGGTAAGACCACCCTGGTCAACCTGCTCATGCGTTTCTACGAACTCGACGGCGGGCGCATCGTGCTCGACGGGCAGGACATCGCCGAGCTCACCCGCGACGATGTGCGCTCGCGCACCGGCATGGTGCTGCAGGACCCGTGGCTGTTCGCCGGATCGATCCGCGAGAACATCCGATACGGCAACGAGTCGGCATCCGACCTGGAGATCGCCGAGGCGGCGGTCGCCACGCGCGTCGACCGCTTCGTGCATTCGCTGCCCGACGGCTACGACACCGTTCTCGACGAGGATGCCGCCAACGTCTCGGCCGGCGAGAAGCAGCTCATCACGATCGCCCGCGCGTTCGTCGCCGAGCCGAGTGTGCTCATCCTCGACGAGGCGACGAGCTCGGTCGACACCCGCACCGAGCTGCTGCTGCAGCACGCGATGTCGGCCCTGCGCGAAGGCCGCACCTCGTTCGTGATCGCACACCGACTTTCGACGATTCGCGATGCCGACCTGATCCTCGTGATGGAGCACGGCGACATCGTCGAAAAGGGCAGCCACGAAGAACTCATCGCCGCGCAGGGCGCGTACTGGCGGTTGTATCGCTCGCAGTTCGAGCAGGCCGCCACCGGCGTCGACGAGAACCCCGACGGGGCGGCGGAGTGAGCGCGGACGCCCCCACCGCGCACAGGAGAGGGCGAGGCCGAGGTCGGCGATTCGTGCTGTCGTGCGTCGGCGTCGGATTGGCTGCGGGCCTGCTGTCGGGACTGTTCGGCGTCGGCGGCGGAACCGTCATCGTGCCGATGCTCGTCCTGTTGCTGGGCTTCGACCAGCGTCTTGCCGCCGGCACCTCGCTCGCCGCGATCGTGCCGACCGCCTCGGTCGGCGTGATCTCCTATGCCGTCCACGGGTCGGTGGCCTGGGTTCCCGCCCTCATCCTCGCGGCCGGCGCCGTCATCGGTGCGCAGATCGGTGCCTGGCTGCTCGCGCGCATTGCGCAGAACGCGCTGCGGTGGGGCTTCGTCGGCTTCTTGGCTGTCGTGATCGTCATGCTCTTCGTGGTCGTGCCGTCCCGCGATGCGGTGCTGGAGCTCACGGTCGCCTCCGGTATCGGCCTCGCCGTGCTCGGGCTGTTCACGGGGGTGATGGCGGGCCTGCTCGGCGTCGGGGGCGGCGTGATCGTCGTGCCGGCGCTGATCTTCCTCTTCGGCACGAGCGACCTCATCGCGAAGGGCACGTCGCTGCTGATGATGATCCCGACCGCGCTGTCGGGCACGATCGGCAACGTCAAACGACGCAACGTCGATCTGCTCGCCGCTGCCCTCGTGGGTGTGGCGGCCTGCACGACCACGGCCCTCGGCGCCTGGATGGCGACCCTGCTCTCGCCGTTGGTCGCGAACATCCTCTTCGCCGTCTTCCTCACCTTCATCGCCGCCCAGATGGCCGTTCGTGCCGTGCGCGCTCGCCGCGCGCGTTCATGACGTCATCCGTCCCGATCGGGCGTTGCGGGGTTTCTGATACGGCGCGACGGGACGGATGAAGAAGACCCGCCCTCGGTAGGATCGAGGGGTGTCAGTGAATCCCGAGCTGGTCGGCCGCTCCTTCCCGCCGACCGCCCCGTATCTTGTGGGTCGCGAGAAGGTGCGTGAGTTCGCGCGCGCCATCTTCGCCGACGCGCCGCAGCACGTCGACCCCGAGGCTGCCCGCGCCCTCGGCTACGCCGACGTGGTCGCGCCCCCGACGTTCGCGATCGTCATCCAGGACCTGACGCTGCAGCAGCTGCTCGCGGTGCCCGACTCGGGCATCGCTCTCGAGCGTGCCGTCCACGCCGAGCAGCGCTTCCGCTACACGCGTCCGATCGTCGCCGGTGACGAGCTGACGGCGCAGCTGAGCATCGTCGGTGTCCGCCCGTTCGGCGCCGGCGCGATGGTCACGAGCGAATCCACGGTGATCGATGCCGACGGTGCCCACGTCGTCACGGCGACATCCGTGCTGCTGATCGGAGGCGAGCTCTCTTGACGTCCACGAACCCATCGCTCCAGGTCGGTGCGCTGGTGGCGGAGCGCTCCGTGCACCTCACTCGCGAGTCGCTGGTGCGCTACGCGGGCGCATCGGGCGACTTCAACCCCATCCACTACCGCGACGACGTCGCGGAGCGCGTCGGCCTGCCGGGCGTCCTCGCCCACGGCATGCTCACGATGGGCCTTGCCGTGGAGACCATCGTCGAGTGGCTCGGCGACGCAGGCCGCATCCTGGAGTACGGCGTGCGCTTCACCCGCCCCGTCGTCGTGGATGCCGAGACGGGCGCCGATGTCGTCGTGTCGGCGAAGGTCGGCGCCGTCGACGACGAGACGGCGCGCATCGATCTCACCGTCACCTTCGGCGACACCACCGTGCTGGGCAAGGCGCAGGTGCGCGTGCGCCGGCAGTCCTGATGGCCGAGATCTCCCCGGTTCCGCTCGCGCAGCTCACCACGTTGCGCGTGGGCGGTGTGCCGGAACGGATGATCGAGGCCCGCACCCGCGACGAGCTCGTCGACGTGCTTCGGGGTGTCTGGGCCGACGGCGACCCGTGGCTCGTTCTCGGCGGGGGATCGAATCTCCTCGTGGGCGACGAACCCTTCGAG
>CAUPYO010000041.1:0-10364 GCA_963515565.1 uncultured Microbacterium sp. | reverse complement strand
GGTGCCCCCTCAGTCGCCCGCGGGTGTCTTCGCCCGCTGCCCCCGCCGGCGCACGACGCGTCTCACGACCCACACCACGACTGCCGCGACGAGCACGACCGCGACCCACGGCAGGAGGAAGCCGATCGCCACCACGAGACCGTTCAGCGTGGCGACGAGGCCGTTCCAGCCCGCCCCGACGCCGTCGCCGAAGCCCGCCGGGTTCGCGGCGACGCGGGGAGACGGCTCGACCAGTGAGACGCTCAGCGTCGACATCTGCACCTGCGACTGCGTCCACGACAGCTGCTGACGCAACGACTCGAGTTCCGACTGCCGCTGCGACAGAGCCGACTCCGCGGAGATGAGGTCGGCCGTTGACGTGGACTGGCCCATCAACTCGGTCAGGCGTGCGACGGATGCCTCCAGCGCCGACACGCGCGCCTGCAGGTCGAGAGTCTCGGTCGTCACGTCGCGCCGGTCGATCTGCGACGACATGACGGTTCCGTACTGGGAGAGACCGGCGATCGCGTCGGAGAGGCGGTCTGCGGGTACGCGCACGCTCACCCAGGCGCCCGACGTCTGTGGGACGACCGCGCGAGTGTCGGTCATCGGTTCGACCGGGCTCGTGGATGTGCCGCCGGTGCTCTGCGACTCGATGTACCCGCCGGCAGCGACAGCCGCGGCGCCCACGGCCTGTGCCGTAGCCGCGGCATCGTCCACCTGCAGGGTCGCCGATGCCGTCGTCGCGACCTGGCGCTGGGCGGCGGTGCCGGCGGCGCTATCGGCCGCGCCGCCGCCGGCCATACCGGCGATGCTGCCGTCCGTCGGTCCCGCATCCGATGCGCCAGCGCCCTCCGCCGACATCGCGGGGAGCTGAACGGATGTCGTGGAGGATGCGCTCCTCGAGCTCGCCGTGAGCTGAGGTGCGATCACTGCAGCTACGGCGATCAGCGCTGCGGCTGCGGCACCGCCCATCCAGAAGCGGCCCCGTCGCACCGCGCGCACCCGCGCGCGCTCGACGGATTGACCGTGCGCGGAGCGCTCCTCGGCTATTCGGGTGAACAGGCTCTGTTCGATCTCGTCGACACGGTCCTGCGCGAGTTCGGGCAGTGCGGTGTGTTCAGCGTTCATGACCCCTCCGGTGCGATGGCGGTGCGCAGCGTGCTGCGGATGCGGGAGAGACGATTGCGAACGACGCCGTGCGACACGCCGAGGTGTTCCGCGGCGGCCTGGTAGCCGTAGCCCTCGGTCGCGCACAGCCGGAAGATGCTCTGGTCGAGGTCGCTGAACGACGACAGTTCCGCCGCGATGCGGCCGGCCAATTGTCGGTCGATCACCTGCCTCTCGACAACCACCGCAGCGGGAATCGACTCGTCGATCGATCCGCCGAGGAGGGCGCGATCGCGTTGCTGGCGACGGATGCGATTCGCCGCTTGGAAGCGGCATATCGTCACGAGCCACGGCAGCAGCGACGGGCTCTGCAGCTCGAGCTCCGGCAATTTCCGCCACGCCGCAAGGAAGGTCTCCTGAGTGACATCCTCCGCGTCGTGCGCCGTGGCGACCAGGCCGTGCGCGATCCAGTAGACGGGCCGCACATAGGCGCGGTAGAGCGCGCGGAACGCAGTGTCACTGCCCGCGGCGGCCGCCGCGACCAGCTCCGCGTCCGTGCGGGTACCCGTGTGCTCGATCATGGTCTCCCCATCGTCTCTCACCCGATCAGTGTCCGCATCGGCCGGATCGTCTCGCGAACGCCACGACCCGGTATCGTGGAGCCCGCGAGAGGGAGTATCCCGTTCTCGCGCGTCCGTCATCACGGGCCCCGTCGTCGAGGCCCCGGGCGCGCGCCGCAGCACCGCTGTCGGGGGAGAGACTTTCGACGTTTCGTCCTCCCTCGAAAGGCCTCCATGGACCTGCCCCTCTGGTTCGAGATCGGTTCGCTTGCCCTTCTGCTGCTCATCCTGGTCGCTGACCTGGCGTTGATCGTCAAGCGCCCGCACATCCCTTCGCCGAAGGAGTCGAGCCTCTGGGTCGGGTTCTACGTGCTGCTCGCTGTGATCTTCGCTGGACTGATGTGGTTGTTCGCGGGCGGGGAGTATGCCGGACAGTTCGTCGCGGGGTGGCTCACGGAGTACAGCCTCTCGATCGACAACCTCTTCGTCTTCGTGCTCATCATGGGTCAGTTCGCGGTACCGCGTCGATATCAGCAGAAGGTGCTGATGGTCGGCATCATCATCGCGCTGGTGCTGCGCGGGCTGTTCATCCTGGCCGGGGCGGCGATCATCGAGCAGTACAGCTGGGTCTTCTACATCTTCGGGGCCTTCTTGGTCTACACCGCATGGAAGCAGGCGTTCCCGGCCGCCGATCACGAAGACGACGTGAAGAAGGAGTCGTTCGTCGTGCGGCTGCTCCGGCGTACGGTCGACATCAGCGACGACTACGACGGGCCCAAGGTGCGCACGGTCGTCGACGGCAAGCGCGTGTTCACGCCCATGATCATCGTCTTCGTCGCGATCGGCATGACCGACCTGCTGTTCGCGCTCGACTCGATCCCCGCGATCTTCGGAATCACGCAGAGCGCGTTCATCGTCTTCACCGCGAACATCTTCGCTCTGATGGGGCTCCGCCAGCTCTACTTCCTGCTCGGTGATCTGCTCGACCGCCTCAAGTACCTGCACTACGGCATCGCCTTCATCCTCGCGTTCATCGGCGTGAAGCTGATCGCGCATGCCATGCACGAGAACGAGCTGCCGTTCATCAACGGCGGGCAGCACATCGCGTGGGCGCCCGACATCTCGACGTGGATGTCGCTCGGCGTGATCGTCGTCTCGATGGTCGTCGCGACGGGCGCGAGCGTGATCTCGGCGCGCAGGGAGCGGCGAGTGGAGTCCGGGAGCGGGCTCTGACGATCTGTCGGCGATCTGCGCGGTGCTATTGTGAGGCCGTGCGGATCGCTCGCCTTCTCCTTAGCAGCCGCGACGAGACCTCGTTCTGAGCCCTCTCTCGTCGCGGAGTCCGTTGCGGGCTTGATCCTCTTATCTGGAGAACGAGACAGCATGAGCACCACGATTTCCGACCGTCCGCGAACGCTCGCCGAGAAGGTGTGGGACGACCACCTCGTCGTGAAGGGTGAGAACGGCGAACCCGACCTGATCTACATCGATCTGCACCTCGTCCATGAGGTGACCAGTCCGCAGGCCTTCGACGGCCTTCGCGCCGAGGGGCGGCCCGTGCGGCGCCTCGATCTGACGATCGCGACGGAAGACCACAACACGCCGACGCTCGACATCGACAAGCCGATCGCCGATCTCACCAGCCGGACGCAGATCGAAACCCTGCGTCGCAATGCCGCCGAGTTCGACGTGCGACTGCATTCCCTCGGCGACAAGGAGCAGGGCATCGTTCACGTCGTCGGGCCGCAACTGGGTCTGACCATGCCGGGCATCACCGTGGTGTGCGGCGACAGCCACACGTCCACTCACGGCGCGTTCGGCGCGATGGCCTTCGGTATCGGCACCAGCGAGGTCGAGCACGTGCTCGCGACGCAGACCCTGCCGCTGAAGCCGTTCAAGACGATGGCCATCACGGTCGAGGGAGAGCTGAAGCCCGGTGTGACCGCGAAGGACATCATCCTCGCGATCATCGCGAAGATCGGTGCGAACGGTGGGCAGGGCTACGTTCTGGAGTTCCGCGGCAGCGCGATTCGCTCGCTGTCCATGGAGGGCCGGATGACGATGTGCAACATGTCCATCGAGGCCGGCGCGCGCGCCGGCATGATCGCCCCCGACGAGACCACATTCGCCTACGTCAAAGACAAGCCGCACGCGCCGCAGGGTCAGGACTGGGATGACGCGGTGGCGTACTGGCGGACGCTGCCGAGTGACGAGGGTGCCGTCTACGACGCCGAGGTCTTCCTCGACGCCGCCGAGCTCGAGCCGTTCGTGACCTGGGGTACGAACCCCGGCCAGGGCGTCTCGCTGTCGGATGTCGTCCCCGACCCGGCATCCGTTGCCGACCCGAACGAGCGCGCTGCCGCCGAGCGCGCACTGCAGTACATGGATCTGCGCGCCGGAACTCCGCTCAAAGAGGTACCGGTCGACGCCGTCTTCATGGGATCGTGCACCAACAGCCGCATCGAGGACCTGCGCGCCTTCGCGTCCGTCATCGAGGGACGGCAGAAGGCGGACAACGTCCGGGTCATGGTCGTTCCGGGCTCGGCGCGCGTGCGCCTGGAGGCGGAGGCGGAGGGACTCGACAAGGTGTTCACCGCGTTCGGCGCCGAGTGGCGCTTCGCCGGCTGCTCGATGTGCCTGGGGATGAATCCCGATCAGCTCGCTCCGGGGGAACGGTGCGCCTCGACGAGCAATCGCAACTTCGAGGGGCGTCAGGGCAAGGGTGGGCGCACTCACCTTGTGTCGCCGCTGGTCGCTGCGGCGACCGCGGTGCTCGGCCGGCTCGCCAGCCCGTCCGACCTGCCCGCTGTCGAGAAGGTCGGAGCCTGACATGGAGAAGTTCGCCACCCACACCGGCGTCGCCGCGGCACTGAAGCGTTCGGCCGTCGACACCGACCAGATCATCCCCGCTGTCTACCTGAAGCGTGTCACCAAGACCGGGTTCGAAGATGCGCTGTTCGCGAACTGGCGTCAGGATCCGGATTTTGTCCTCAATCAGCCCGCCTTCGCGGGGGCATCCGTCCTCGTCGCCGGCGCCGACTTCGGTACCGGCTCCAGCCGTGAGCACGCTGTCTGGGCGCTGCGCGACTACGGCTTTCGGGTGGTGCTCAGCCCGAAGTTCGCCGACATCTTCCGGGGTAACGCAGGCAAGCAGGGGCTTGTGACCGGGGTGATCGGCGAAGATGACGTCGAGGCGATCTGGGCGGCGATCGAAGCCCGACCCGGCATCGAGATGACCGTCGATCTGCGCGAGCACACCGCCGTGATCGGCGAGCTCCGGGTCGCGTTCGACATCGACGATTACACTAGGTGGAGGCTCCTCGAAGGTCTCGACGACATCGGGCTGACGCTGCGCAACGAGGACAAGATCGCGCAGTTCGAGGCGCGCCGCGAGGCGTGGCGCCCGCGGACGCTCCCCGTTCGCTAGGACGGTCCGCCCCCACCCGGGCGGTTCCCGTCTTCGATTCCCGTCCTCGACACACACTGTGAGGTCCGATCCATGAACACCCTCTTGAGCGCTTCGGCGTCGACACCGGCAGAAGGCGAGGGCTCGGTCCTCGAGATCCGCGGCGGACGACCGCTCAGCGGACGGGTCGAGGTGAAGGGCGCCAAGAACCTCGCGACGAAGGCGATGGTCGCGGCCCTCCTCGGGGAGACCGAGAGTGTGCTCCGGGATGTGCCCGACATCAGCGACGTGAAGGTCGTCCGATCGCTCCTCGAAGTGCACGGAGTGACCGTGACCGACGACGGCGACGGCGTTCTGCGTCTGGATCCTCGCGGTGCGGTCTCCGCCCACATGGAGGAGATCGACGCGCACGCCGGTGCGTCGCGCATCCCGATTCTCTTCTGCGGGCCCCTGCTGCATCTGCTCGGGCAGGCGTTCATCCCCGACCTCGGCGGATGCCGCATCGGCGACCGTCCGATCGACTTCCACCTCGACGCCCTCCGTGCGTTCGGTGCGACCGTCGACAAGCTCCCCAGCGGAATCCGTCTCTCGGCTCCGGACGGGCTGCGCGGAGCGAACATCGCGCTGCCGTACCCCAGTGTGGGTGCGACCGAGCAGGTGTTGCTGACGGCCGTTCGCGCCAAGGGCACGACCGAGCTGCGCAACGCCGCGATCGAGCCCGAGATCATGGATCTGATCGCTGTGCTGCAGAAGATGGGTGCGATCATCTCCTACGAGCCGAACCGCGTCATCTTCATCGAGGGCGTCGACTCGCTGCGCGGTTACGACCACCGCAGCATCTTCGACCGCAACGAGGCAGCCTCGTGGGCATGCGCCGCGCTCGCGACCGACGGTGACATCTACGTCGGCGGCGCGAAGCAGCAGGAGATGCTGACGTTCCTCAATGTGTTCCGCAAGGCCGGCGGCGACTTCGACATCTACGAAGACGGCATCCGGTTCCGGCGGGGCGGGCCACTGCGTCCGGTCATGGTCGAAACCGATGTCCACCCCGGCTTCATGACCGACTGGCAGCAGCCGCTCATCGTCGCGCTCACCCAGGCCGAAGGCGTGTCGACCGTGCACGAGACGGTGTATGAGAACCGGCTGGGCTTCACACAGGCTCTCAACAAGATGGGCGCGAACATCGTCGTGCACGCCGAGGGGCTCGCCAGCGCCGACCGCCGCGTGCCCCGCCGCGCGCTCGAGCAGGCCGCCGTCATCACCGGTCCGACGCCTCTGCACGGCGCAGAGGTCGTCGTGCCCGACCTGCGCGGCGGTTACAGCTACGTCATCGCCGCGCTGGCCGCGGAGGGCACCTCGCGGGTCTCGGGCGTCGATATCATCCGGCGCGGGTACGAGAAGTTCTTCGAGAAGCTCACCGCGCTCGGCGCCGACTTCGACGTCGTCGGGTGAGCGACGTGGCCCGTCCTGCGCGCCGTCGCGCCTCGCCGGAGAAGTCCCGGCCGACCGTGTTCTGGCCCCTTGCGGCGATCATCGTGCCCGCTGTGGGCTGGTTCGCGAAGATCGAGGTCAGCGGGGCCGAGAATGTGCCCATCGAGGGTCCCTATGTCATCGCCCCGAACCACTACAGCGAGTTCGATCCGTTGATCGTGGCGGTGGCGACGTGGCGTGTGGGTCGCGCTCCGCGCTTCATGGCGAAAGAGAGCCTGTTCCGGGTGCCGGTACTCGGGGCGGCGTTGCGGGCGACGGGCATGGTTCCTGTGGCGCGCGCGTCGTCGTCCGCGTCAGCCAAGCAGACGCTTCAGCAGTCGGAGGATCTGGTCACCCACGGCCGGGGCGTGATCGTCTATCCCGAAGGATCGCTCACGCGCGATCCGGATATGTGGCCGATGCGCGGCAAGACCGGCGCGGTACGGCTCGCGCTGGCATCCGGTGAGGCTATCCCGGTGATTCCGGCGGCCACGTGGGGTGTGCAGCAGATTCTGCCCCGCTACGGCAAGTTGCGCCTCTGGCCGCCGCGTCGTCGCGTGCGCGTGGTCTTCGGTCCGCCCACCGATCTGTCGGCCTACGCCGGTGCCGGCGCGAAAGGCTCGGCGAACCTCATCGCTGCCACGGATGCCGTGATGGCGGACGTTGCGGCGCTACTCGGAGACCTGCGTGATGAACCGGCTCCCGCGGAGCGGTGGAATCCGGCAGCTCACGGCCAGAACGAGACGGGTCGCCTTGAGTCGTAGAGGCGAGCCCGCCCTGCCCCGTGTCGCGGTGATCGGCGCGGGCAGTTGGGGAACGACGTTCGGCAAAGTGCTCGCCGACGGGGGCGCCCACGTCGTCATGTGGGCGCGCCGCGCAGAGCTTGCCCAGGAGATTCAGGAGGGGCACCGCAACAGCGAGTATCTCCCCGGCATCAACCTGCCGCGCACCATGTCGGCCACGGCCCACCTGTCGGAGGCGCTCGACGGGGCATCCCAGGTATATCTGGCGATTTCGAGTCAGGCATTGAGGCAGAACCTCAAGGCCGTGCGCCCGCTGATCGCCGACAGCGATGCGGCCGTGGTGTCGCTCATGAAAGGCGTCGAAAAGCGCACCGGGCTGCGTATGAGCCAGGTGATCGAGCAAGAGCTACGCTGCGATCCGTCACGCATCGCCGTCGCCTCCGGGCCGAACCTCGCGCTCGAGATCGCACGCGAGCAGCCGACGGCGGCCGTGATCTCCTCGACCAGCCGCGAGACGGCGGAGGCCGTCGCGCGGCGGGCGCGCAACGACTACTTCCGCACCTTCGTGAACACCGATGTCATCGGCACCGAGTTCGGTGGGGTGCTCAAGAACCTGATCGCCGTGGCGATCGGCATCGTCGACGGTGTCGGGTACGGCGAGAACACCAAGGCGTCGATCATCACGCGTGGTCTCGTCGAGATGACCGACTTCGCCGTCGCGCAGGGCGCCCAACCTGAGACGCTGCAGGGACTCGCCGGCCTCGGCGACCTCATCGCGACCTGCCAGTCGCCCCTCAGTCGCAACAACACCGCCGGACGCCTCCTCGGTCAGGGATACAGCTTCCAAGACGTCGTGAAGCAGATGAATCAGACCGCCGAGGGCCTGGCATCCGTCGCCCCCGTCCTGCAGCTGGCACGCGCATCGGGTGTGCAGATGCCCATCGTCGAGCAGGTCAAGATGGTGCTCGACGGAACGATGAACCCGCGCGATATCGCGCCCCACCTGACCACCGATGACGACAAGCCCACCGGCGAGAGGACCCAGCATGGACAAAGCGGTAGTGGCGGTGCTCTTCGGCGGGCGTTCCAGCGAGCATTCGATCAGTTCCGCAACGGCGGGGGGAGTGCTGCGGGCGATCGACCGTGAGCGCTTCGACGTCATCCCGATCGGCATCACGCGCGAGGGTGCTTTCGTTCTCGAAGACGACGATCCCGATAAGTTCGCGTTGAACCCGGATCGGCTGCCCGAGGTCGTCGACAACGGCACGCGCATCATCTGGCCCGACTCGGTGCTTTCCCACGAGCTGAAGGTGAGGGATGCCGACGGCATCCGCTCGCTCGGCGAGGTCGACGTCGTCTTCCCGATCCTGCACGGACGGTTCGGCGAAGACGGCACGATCCAGGGCTTTCTGGAACTGCTGGACCTGCCCTATGTCGGTGCGGGTCTGCTCATGTCGGCGATCGGCATGGACAAGCACACCACCAAGAGTGTGCTGAAGGCGGCGGGTGTTCCGGTGGTGCCCTGGGTCAGCGTGACAGAGCGCGATCTCGACCGCGACAACGACCTGTGGCTGCGCCGCATCCGTTCGCTCGGGCTTCCCGCCTTCGTGAAGCCGGCGCGCGCGGGCTCGAGCGTCGGCGTGTCGAAGGTGTCGGACTGGGCCGAGCTCGACGCCGCACTGAAGAGGGCGTTCGCGGAGGATGGCACGGTGCTCGTCGAGCAAGCGGTCGTCGGCCGTGAGGTCGAGTGCGGAGTGCTCGCCGGACGCGGTGACGAACCGGCACGCGTCAGCGTTGCCGGCGAGATCGTGATCAGTGGACGCGAGTTCTACGACTTCGACGCCAAGTACCTCGATGCCCCCGGGATCGACCTCGTCTGCCCGGCCGACCTCCGGGAGGGGGAGCTGGCGGAGATGCAGCGCATCGCCCTGCGCGCCTTTGAAGCGGTCGGCGGCGAGGGACTGGCCCGCGTCGACTTCTTCTTCACCGGCACCGAGTTCTTCGTCAACGAGGTGAACACGATGCCCGGTTTCACGCCGATCTCGATGTTCCCCACGTGCTGGATCGCGTCGGGTATGACCTACCAGGAGCTGATCAGCGAGCTGATCGACCTCGCCCACGTGCACTAGGTCGGCAGGCGCAGTGGCGCGTCACGACGACGGGCGCTCGGTGCAGGAACGCCCGTCGGTGGGCAGCTGCTGCACCGCCGATGACAGTGCGCCGAGCACATCCCGCCCCCCGACCACGTCGTAGTCGAGGTAGACCTGTACGGCGGGGGTGCGACCGAAGCTCGTGAATCTGTACTTCGGCGCCTGCGAGTCGTCCATCAGCCAGTCGATGCCGTCGACCGTCTGGCACACCAGCGTCGACGGTCCCGGAGCGTCGAGTCCGCACGTCAGCAGGACGCTCGCAGGCGAGCCCCACGCGCCTGTCGCCTGTGCATCGGTCCAGCGACGCTGCTGGCCGTCGACGCTGGCAGGAAGGCGCGAGATGACCGCGGCGCACGCCGGATCGTTCGCCGCTTTGGCCGGAGTCATCGAGACCGTCGAGCTGCATCCTGCGGTGCCGACGACGATGCCCACTGCCATCGCCAGGATCACGGGGACAGCGAACAGGCGCGAGCGGAACACCACTCCAGGCTACCGTGGAGCCATGACGACCCCGCCCGCCCCGACTGTCGGCGACCTCGGCGAGCGAGAGCTGCTCGGTCGGATTCTGCGCGCACTCGACGGATCATCCCGCGCGCTCGTCGGGCCGGGGGACGATGCGGCTGTGTTGGCGGTGCCGGACGGGCGCGTGGTGGTGTCCACCGACACACTGGTGCACGGGCCGGACTTCCGGCTGGCGTGGTCGAGCGGTAGTGATCTCGGGTGGAAGGCGGCCGCGGTCAATCTGGCCGATATCGCCGCGATGGGGGCCCGCCCCATTGCGCTGTTCGTCGCCCTGACGCTACCGGACGAGACCCCGAGCCCTTTTGTGGAGCAGCTCGCGCGCGGACTGCGGGCGGCGTGCGACGAGCTCGCCCCGGGGTGCGCCGTGGAAGGCGGTGACCTCACGGCATCCGACACGCTGACGATCGCCGTCACAGTGCTGGGA
>CAUPYO010000040.1:0-10450 GCA_963515565.1 uncultured Microbacterium sp. | reverse complement strand
CTTCGACACCGTCGATCCGCTCTTCCGCTTCGGCCACGGTCTGGAGATCTGACCGCGCCGCGCGCGCGCCGCGCCGCGCGCCGCACAACAGAATCGGATGGGCGCGACAGAATCGGATGCCGTCGCGCGCGGCATCCGATTCCGTTCGCGCGAGCCGAATCCGCTTCATCGGGTTCCGCGCTTCGCATCGCACGGTGGAACTCAGTCTCATGCACGGTGAGTGTGGGTGTCACACAGGCGCGGATGCCGCGGGCGCCGCGCTCTTTGTGGAGTGGGTGCAACCGGTTTGCAAGGGTGTTGTGGCCCTCCTACCGTCGACAGTGAGTTTTCCTGTCCATCGTTGAAAGGTACGCCGATGACTGACGCCGCCGTCCGTCCGAAGAAGCCCGCGACGAACACGCGCACGCCCGCCGGTGGTGCGCCCCGGGCTGCGCACACCGCGGCCGAGGCGAACGAGGCGCGCATCGACGTCGACACGGTCACCGACCTTCTGCTCGGAACCTGGGCCGAGACCCGCCGCGAAGCGCGCGAGATGATCAAGGACCCCGCCCTCTGGAAGATCGAGGGGCTGTCGGTGGCCGACCATCGGGAGCGCGTGCTCGGGCAGCTGCGCATTCTGGTCGAGAACAACGGCTCGCGCCGCGCGTTCCCCAAGAAGTACGGCGGTCTGGAGGACAACGGCGCGAACCTCGCGGGCTTCATGGAGCTCGTGCTGGCCGATCCGTCGCTGCAGATCAAGTCGGGCGTGCAGTGGGGCTTGTTCGGGTCCGCGATCTACCAGCTCGGCACCGAGAAGCACCACGAGGCGTGGCTGCGCGACGTCATCGACCTCGAGCTGCCCGGCGCTTTCGCGATGACCGAGATCGGTCACGGCTCGGACGTCGCGGCGATCGGCACCACCGCCGCCTACGACCCCGAGACCGAGGAGTTCGTCATCAACACGCCGTTCCGCGGTGCGTGGAAGGACTACCTCGGCAACGCCGCTGTGCACGGGCGGGCTGCGACGGTGTTCGCGCAGCTCATCACGCGGGGCGTCAACTACGGCGTCCACTGCTTCTTCGTTCCGATCCGCGACGCCGAGGGCAACATGCTGCCCGGCGTGCAGAGCGAGGATGACGGGGTCAAGGGCGGGCTCAACGGCATCGACAACGGTCGGTTGGCTTTCGATCACGTGCGCGTGCCGCGCTTCAACCTGCTCAACCGCTACGGCGACGTCGCGGCCGACGGCACGTACAGCTCCGACATCCCGAGCCCGGGGCGCCGGTTCTTCACGATGCTCGGCGCGCTCGTGCAGGGACGCGTGTCGCTCGACGGCGCGGCGACGACCGCGACGGCGCTCGCACTGCACATCGCCCTCACCTACGCCAACCAGCGGCGTCAGTTCGACTCCGGGTCGGGCAGCGACGAGGTCGTGCTGCTCGATTACGGCAAGCACCAGCGGCGACTGCTGCCGCGCCTTGCCCAGGTGTACGCCCAGTTCTTCGCCAACGACGAGCTGCTGCGCACGTTCGACGGCGTCTTCAGCGGTCGCACCGACACCCCGGAGGAGCGCGAGAACCTCGAGACGCTGGCTGCGGCGCTCAAGCCGTTGTCGACGTGGAACGCCCTCGACACCATTCAGGAGTGCCGTGAGGCCTGCGGCGGGTCGGGCTTCATGGCCGACAACCGCCTCGTCGGACTGCACCACGACCTCGACGTCTATGTGACCTTCGAGGGCGACAACAACGTGCTCCTGCAGCTGGTCGGAAAGCGGCTGCTCAGCGACTTCGCGAAGCAGTTCAGCGGAGCGGATGCCGCGAAGCTCGCCTCGTTCGCCGCGAAGCAGACCGCGGGCAAGGTCTTCCACGGCGCGGGGCTTCGCCAGCTCGGTCAGGCTGTGGCCGACTTCGGCTCAACGGCGCGTTCAGTGGAGTTCGGACTGCGCGCCGAGCAGCAGCACGAGTTGCTCGCTGACCGCGTGCGGCAGATGGTCGAAGACGTGGCCGGCCGTCTCCGCCCGGCATCCAAGGCCTCCCCGGCCGAGGCGGCGGCGATCTTCAACGCGAACCAGGTCGAGCTCATCGAGGCGGCGCGCGCACACGGAGAACTGCTGCAGTGGGAGGCGTTCAGCGACGGCATCGCCAGCATCTCCGACCCCGGCACCGCGCAGGTGCTGGGGTGGCTGCGCGACCTGTTCGGGCTGCACCTCATCGAGAAGCACCTGGCCTGGTACCTCATCCACGGCAGGCTGTCGGCGCAGCGCGCGGCATCCGTGTCGAAGTACATCGACCGGCTGCTGCTGCGCCTGCGCCCCCACGCGCAAGACCTCGTCGACGCGTTCGCTTTCGAGCCGGAGCACGTGCGCGCTCCCATCGCCTCGGGCGCGGAAGACGCCCGCCAGCGCGAGGCGCGCGCGTACTACGCCGATCTCGCCGCGTCGGGGCACGCGCCGGTATCGGAGAAGTCGCTCAAGAAGAAGTAACGAACTCCGCAGTTCGCGCACTTCTGCGCAGCTCGTAGGTGAACGTACCGCAGTAGCGGAACACGTCGCCGATCGCCCAGGCGGTGACCGTCGCGTTGACCCGCTGCCGACCACCCTCGGCCCGCTCGTCGATGACGACCTGCGCGACCCGGGGCAGAGGCAGCCGCAGACCCCACATCCGCCAACGCAGCCGACCCGAGCGCAGCCGCAATCCGCCGTCGATGACCTCGGTGTGCAGCCAGACTTCCAGGCCGCCGCGTCGGCCGAGCCGATCGACGATCTGGCCGCGCTCGGCGCGCATGCAGTCTTGCATGACGCGTTGGCGCCCCGAGAAGTCGAAGACACGAAGAGCCCTCAGCGTGCCGTCGGGGTTCGTCTCATTGCGCACCGTGAACGGCACGTCACGCTCGTACTCGGGAAAGATCACACGACGCCACGCCAGCACCCTGAACGCCGCGCGCAGCGCCTTACGCGTGGCCCCGGCGATCTCGAATCGGCCCTCTCCGATCCCCACGGCATCCGCGGGTATCGGTCCGAAGTAGTCGCGCAGGCGTGGGTCGAGCTCAGCGAAACGGATGCCGAGGACCCGCTGGTACACCGACAGGCCCGCGCTGTCGGACTGCACGCTCGACGTGTCCATGCCTGTGAGCGTATCCTGTTTTGAACACGTTCAGAAAGAAGGCAGGGCAATGGAACGAGCAGGGGACACCGCGGGGCATGAGTCGACGGCGCAGCGGGTCGTCGTTGCAGGGGCCTCTGGCTTCATCGGCCGCGCGGTCGTCGCATCTTTCCGAGGGCGTGGCGATCGGGTGAGCGTGATCGGTCGTCGCGCACCGGTCACGTGGGCGGATCCCGCCGCGATCGCGGAGCTGATCGACGGCGCCGACGTGCTCGTCAACCTCGCCGGAAAGTCCGTCAACTGCCGCTACACCGACCGCAACCGCGACGAGATCCTGCGTTCGCGCGTGGAGACCACCCGCGCCCTGCGGACGGCGGTGGCCGCGGCATCCCGCCCGCCGGCGGTGTGGCTCAACGCCTCGACCGCGACGATCTACCGCCACCGCACCGATGCGCCCCACACCGAAAGCAAAGGGGAACTCGGTGACGGCTTCTCGGTCGACGTCGCTCGTGCGTGGGAAGCCGAGTTCTTCAGCGGAGAGCTGCCGACCACGCGGCGCGTCGCTCTGCGGATGGCGATCGTCCTCGGCGATGGGCCCGCCACGCGGATGCTCGCCACGCTCGCCCGGATCGGCCTCGGCGGTCCGCAGATCGATGGATGGGGTCCGCAGCATGGCCGCTACCGGGGCATCGGTGCCCACCCGTCCGGAGACGGTCGCGTGCCTCATCACCGTACGCGGGGAGCGCAGCGCTTCAGCTGGGTGCACATCGACGACGTCGCCGCCGCCATGCACTTCGTTGTCGACCACGCCGAACTCGATGGCATCGTCAATGTGGTCGCACCCGCGGCATCCGACAACCGCGAACTGATGCGCACTCTTCGGCGCATCGTCGGGATGCCGGTCGGGCTTCCCGCCTACCGGTGGATGCTGGAGCTGGCGATGTGGGTGCTGCGCACCGAGCCCGAACTCGTTGTCAAGAGTCGCTGGGTTGCGCCCGAGCGGCTGAGCGCGGCGGGCTTCGCGTTCGCCCACGCCGACCTCGAAGAAGCGCTGCGGTCTGCCCTCGCCGCTCGTGTCGGCGCCCGCAGCTAGCCTGACGGGATGGACGATCTGCGCGTAGGCCCCGACGGCATCGCCCGATGCGGCTGGGTCGGCGATGATCCCGAGTACCGCCGCTACCACGACGAGGAGTGGGGCCGACCGCTGCACGGAGATCGGGCGCTGTTCGAGAAGATGAGCCTCGAGGGCTTCCAGGCGGGGTTGTCGTGGATCACGATCCTCCGCAAGCGGCCGCGCTTTCGCGAGGTGTTCGCCGGCTTCGATCCCGGCGTCGTGGCCGAGTTCGACGGCGACGACGTCGAGACACTGATGGCGGATGCCGGGATCATCCGCAACCGCGCGAAGATCCTCGCCACGATCGGCAACGCGCAGCTCGTGCGCGACATGGCACCTGGCGCGTTCGATGCGCTCATGTGGTCGTTCGCCCCGCCGCCGCGCACGACGCGACCGCAGAGCTTCGTGGATGTGCCGGCGGTGACCGCGGCATCCGATGCGCTCTCGAAGGCGTTACGCAAATCCGGCTTCCGCTTTGTGGGATCGACCACCATGTACGCCCTGATGCAGTCGACCGGGATGGTCGACGACCACCTGCAGGGTTGCCACCGCGCCCTCTGACGCCACGCGGGTGTGCGAGCGATCGCGGACCAGCTGGTGACGTCCGATGGAGCTTCCTCTTTCATACCGTGAGGGGCATGCAGGAAGCGTCGTGTGCACCGGAACGCCTGCCGACCTCGTCGCGGACGGTCAGACCCTCACCGCGGCGCAACTTGCGACGTACGTCGCAAGACGACGATCCGATAGTGGGTAGTTCTGCCCATCCGCAAGGGTGCGGAGCCGTTACTTCTGTGACGTAGGCTATGCGGGTCTGCACGACGTGTGCGCCTGCTTCAGCAACAGGTCCCGACGCCACGCAAAATACGAGCCCGGAGAGGAGCCGAGCCCACAATGAAGTCCTTTGCGTGGCTTCGAGCGCGTCCGCGCACGCTGATTTCCACCGCCGCTGTCACAGCGGCCGCCCTGGTGGTCGGCTTCCTCGCCGTCTCCTATGAGGGAAAGCCGACGACCGAAGTCGACCTCAACGACGGCGGCGTCTGGGTGACGAAGCAGTCGAGCCTGCTCATCGGTCACTTCAACCACTCCTCTCGCGTGCTCGACGGCGGCCTGCGCACCGGCAGCACCGGCTACGACCTGCTGCAGAGCGGCACGCGGGTGCTGGTCGTCGACTCGACGGCGTCGTCGATCGCCGCGATCGACCCTGCGCGCGTCATCATGTCCGACTCGGCCGAGCTCAAGCCCGGCGCCGCGGTCGCGATGGGCTCCGATACCGTCGCCGTGCTCGATCCCACCGGCGCGCTGTGGACGAGCCCCTTCACCGCCATCAGCGGCATCGGCGCCCAGGGCACCGAGCCTGTCGCCGACGAGGGAAAGAACGCCAAGGTGGCCGTCGGCGTCGACGGCACCGTCTATGCCGCCTCCGCCGCCGATGCCACCGTTCGTTCGTACGGGCCGGGAGACGACGGCAACACCGTCGAGAAGTCCTCCCGCGGGCTCGACGGTGTCGCGGCCGACCACAAGCTCTCGATCACTGTCGTGGGGACCACCCCGTACGTGCTCGACCACGACACCAACACGCTCTACGGGGGCGACGGCTCGCGTGTGCAGGTGCCGGGCGACGCCGTGTTGCAGCAGCCCTCCGGCGCCGCGGATGCCGTGACGCTCGCGACCCCGACGGCACTGGTGCGGGTTCCCACCGGCGGCGGCGACGCCCAGACGGTGGAAACGGGCAGCGCGCAGGGCACGCCCGCCGAGCCTGTCTACGTCGCCGGCTGTGCCTACGGGGCCTGGTCGGGTTCCGGGCGGTTCGTGCGCGACTGCCCCGGCGACAGCGACGACACCGTGCAGGACGTGCCGGGCGTCGAGCCGACCAGCGTGCTGCGCTTCCGCGTGAACCGCGATGTCGTCGTGCTCAACGACGTGTTCGGCGGGGCGGCATGGATGGCGTCGGACTCGATGCAGCGCGTCGACAACTGGCAGGACATCACGCCTCCCGAGGGCGATGGCTCCGACGAGGAGAAGACGACCGAGGAGACGGTGCAGACCACCCTCCCCGAGCGCACCGACAAGAACACCCCGCCCATCGCGCAGGACGACCAGTACGGTGTGCGCCCGGGGCGCACCACCGTGCTGACGGTGCTCGACAACGACACCGATGCCGACGGAGACGTGCTCGTCGCGTCGCCGGCATCCACCCCCGCCTTCGGCACGGTCGAACCGATCAACAACGGCGCGGCCCTGCAGTTCACCGCGCCCGAGGGTGCCACCGGTTCGACGAGCTTCCGCTACACCGTCAACGACGGTCGCGGCGGAGAAGCGACCGCGACGGTCACCGTCACGGTCCATCCGTTCGACGTCAATTCTGCGCCCGTGCAGAAGCGCACGACCCCGATCACGGTCGAATCCGGCGGCACCGCCTCCTACAACGTGCTCTCCGACTGGATCGACCCCGACGGCGACGACATCTTCCTGAAGAACGTCACGGCCGACGGCGGCGACGAGGCCGACTTCACTCCCGACGGTCAGATCACCTACCGCGCCATCGGCGGTGTGCAGGGGCGCAAGGACGTGCCGATCGTCATCTCCGACGGTTCCGCCGACGGTCCGGGCGTTGCGCGCTACGACATCCGACCCCTCGGCACCACCGTGCCGATCACCAACTCCGATCACGTCGTGACTCAGGCCGGCCGCACCGTCACCGTCTCGCCGCTCATGAACGACACGAGCTCCGGCAGTGAGCCGCTGCGTCTGACCCGCGTCGACGACGTGCAGGGCGCCACGATCGTGCCGGACTTCGCGAACAAGACGTTCACCTTCACGGCGGCCAACCCCGGCACCTACTACCCGCAGTACCTCGTCTCGGCGGGTCCGAACTCCGTTCCGGGCCTCGTGCGCATCGACGTGCTCCCGGCATCCAACGAAGACCTGCCGCCGGTCGCGGTGCGCGACATCGCCCTGCTTCCCGTCGGCAAGGACGTGCTCGTCAACGTACTCTCCAACGACACCGACCCCAGCGGCGGCATCCTCGTCGTGCAGTCGGTGACGACGGTGCCCGGATCGGGCGTGGCCGCGGCGGTGCTGGGCCACGAGACCGTCCGGATCAGCGACGTGGGCTCGCTCAACAAACAGGTGCGCGTGGGCTACACGATCTCCAACGGCTCGCAGTCGGCGACCGGCGAGATCGTCGTGATCCCCGTGCCGCCGCCGGACAAGCTGCGCCCGCCCGTCGCCAACGACGATCAGGCCATCGTGCGCGTCGGCGACACCGTGACGATCCCGGTGCTCGCCAACGATTACCACCCCAACGGCGACACGATGCACGTCGCCCCCGACCTGGTGCCGCCGCTGGTCGACCCGGCCGACGGTGAGGCCTTCGTCTCGGAGGACAAGGTCCGCTTCCGCGCGGGAAACACTCCGAAGACGGTCTACGTCACTTACGAGGCCGTCGACTCGAGCGGCCAGCGCGACGCGGGCTACGTCACGATCCAGATCCTCCCGCGCAACGACGACGCGAACTCGGCTCCGAAGCCGCAGGACCTCACCGCGCGCACGCTGAGCGGATCGAAGGTCACCATCCCTGTGCCGCTGGACGGCATCGATCAGGACGGCGACTCGGTCGAACTCGTCGGCATCGCCGATGCGCCGACGAAGGGCCGCATCGTCGAGACTGCCGCGAACGCGTTCACCTATGAAGCGTTCGCCGGCTCCAGCGGCGTCGATCGGTTCTCGTATCGCGTCCGTGACGCGCTCGGCAAGGACGCCACCGCCAACATCCAGGTCGGCATCGCTCCGGCGGCATCCGTCAACCAGGCGCCCTACGCGGTGCGCGATGCCGTGACCATCCGCCCCGGGCGCGAAGTGGCCGTGCCGGTGCTCGCGAACGACTCCGACCCCGACGGTGACGAGTTCGGCTTCGCCGAGGACAACCCGATCACCCTGCCCGACGTGCCGGGCCTGAAGGCGCGGGTCAGCGGTAAGTACCTGCTGATCACCGCTCCCAACGAGCAGATGAACACGTCGCTGCAGTACGCCATCACCGACGCGCGCGGTGCGCGCGCATCCACGAGCGTGCAGATCACCGTCGACCCGAACGTTCCGCTCGAGCGACCGATCGCCCGCGACGATCGCGTCCGCGCCGAAGACCTCAAGGACGGCGTGACCGCCCAGGTCGCCGTTCTCGAGAACGACGACGATCCCGACGGGACGAAGAGCGATCTGAAGGTGACGCTCGGCGCCGGCGGCGACAACGCCCGCGTGAACGCCGACGGCACCGTCGACGTCCAGGTGACCGATCAGCGCCAGCTCATCACGTACACCGTCACCGACCCCGACGGTCTCACCGACTCCGCGTTCATCCGCGTGCCGGCACTGTCGGAGCTGCCGCCGAGCCTCATCTCGACCAAACCGCTCGAGGTCAAGAGCGGGGAGACGGTCCAGTTGCCGCTGTCGCAGTATGTGCGCGCCGCGGGCGGCAAGAACGTCGTCATCACCGAGGCGGCCAAGGTCTCGGCGATCCACGCGAACGGCGCGAGCCTGATCAAGGATCAGCAGACCCTGGTCTACACGTCGGCCGACCGATACTTCGGCTCCGATGCGCTCACCTTCGAGGTCACCGATGGTGACGGCCCCGACGATGCGACCGGGCGCAAGGCGACGCTGACGATCCCGATCACCGTGTTGCCGCCCGACAACCAGCCGCCGACGATGATCGGCGCCTCCATGAACGTCTCGCCGGGCGAGGATGCCGCGGTGCTCGACCTCGCGGCGCTGGCCACCGACCCCGATCCGGGCGATCAGGGCAAGCTGAAGTTCGGCATCAAGGGCTCGACACCCGATGGACTGACCGCGTCGGTCGACGGTACCCAGCTGAAGGTGTCGGCCGCGGCATCCACCAAGAAGGGCACGCGTGCCGACCTCACCGTGACCGCCGACGATGGCACGACGACGCCGGCCGAGGCGACGATCTCGGTCGTCGTGACCGCCTCGACGCGCCCGCTCGCGAGCGCCAACGACGACGTCATCGCCGAGTCGGCCCAGGGCTCGACCGAGTCGGTCGCCGTGCTCGACAACGACGTCAACCCGTTCCCCGAGACGCCGCTGAAGATCGAGAGCGCTCAGCTCGAGACCGGTCAGGCGCAGGTCGTCGTCAAGGGTGACCGGGTCGAAGTCACCAGCGACAAGGCGTTCGTCGGTGTCGTCGTGGCGCGCTACCGCGTGATGGATGCCACGGGTGACCCCGACCGCGCCGTCGAGGGACGCATCCGCATCACGGTGCAGGGCAAGCCCGATGCCCCGGGTCGCCCCGTCGTCTCCAGCATCCAGAGCCGCACCGTCGTGCTGTCGTGGACGCCGCCGAGCGACAACGGGTCGCCCATCACCGGCTACACCGTCACCTCGACCGCGAACAACTACATGAAGCAGTGCGCGTCGACGACGTGCACGCTCGATGGGCTGACCAACAACGTCGAGTACAACTTCGTGGTCACCGCGAGCAACAAGGTCGGTACCTCCGACCCGTCGATGCCGTCCGAGACCGCCCGCCCGGATGTGCGCCCCGA
This sequence comes from uncultured Microbacterium sp., assembly GCA_963515565.1. GTDB lineage: Bacteria > Actinomycetota > Actinomycetes > Actinomycetales > Microbacteriaceae > Microbacterium. The sequence goes on along the minus strand of CAUPYO010000040.1, from coordinate 698 downwards.
CACCCCGGCCCCGCCGACGCTGAAGTTCGGCGACCGCAGCCTCACGGTCTCGTGGGTCCCGCCGCGCTCGGAGGGCTCGCCGGTGACGTCGTACACGCTGGAGATCTCGCCGGCACCGCCGTCGGGCATCGTCCAGAAGACGGGCGTCACGGGAACCTCGATCGTCTGGGACGGGCTCGAAAACGGCGCGTCGTACCAGGTGCGGGTGCGCGCCCACAACAAGGCGCCGGACCCGAGCGAGTTCAGCCCGTGGTCGGCGTCCATGGTGCCGGCGGGACCGCCCGCCGCTCCCAACGCGCCCACGACGACGCTGCTCGAACCCGTCGGTTCGCAGGCGCAGATCCGGGTCGACTGGAACGCCCCGGACAAGAACGGCGACGCCATCTCGGGCTACGAGCTGCGCGTGCTGCGCGGCGGATCCGTCGTCAAGACCATTCCCGTGTCGGGCAGCCAGACCAGTCAGGCGGTCAAGGTCGACACCTCGACGACGGACTACACGTTCGATGTGCGCGCGCAGAACAAGGCCGGCTGGGGTGACCGCAGCCCCCAGTCCGCACCGCGTCGCGGTGTGACCGCGCCGGAGGCGCCGACCGCGGTAGCCGCCACCGAGGGCAACAATACGGTCGGGGTGACCTGGCAGGCGGGCTCCGGCAACGGCGCCGCCGCGAACGAGATCCAGTACCAGTACTCCGTGGAAG
>CAUPYO010000039.1:0-10541 GCA_963515565.1 uncultured Microbacterium sp. | reverse complement strand
GCGCGGCATCGGCTACCGCTTCGACCGTCACGCCGACGTCGTCATCCGCTACGGTCACGGCACGCCCTCTCCCGACCGGTTCTGATCGCCGCCCACTGCCGACCACACCGGCAGTGTCGGAAGCGGTGACATAGGGTGGCCGCATGACCACGCGGGAGAGGATGCCGGTGCGCCCGCCGGCGCCTCGGCGACCGGCATCGGCACGCGATCCGCGGCCCGTCCCGTCACCCCCGCTCGAAACGGACTATCGTCTCGCGGTGCCTATCGACGCCGCCCGGGCGATCCGTTACCAGCAGCGGGGAACGCGCGACCCGTCACAGCTCGAGGACCGAGGCGTCATCTGGCGGGCGATGCGCACGCCGGAGGGCGTCGCGACCATTGCGATCCGCGTCGAGCGCACGAGGATCCGTGCCGCCGCGTGGGGAGCCGGAGCATCGTGGAGCCTCGATCAGCTCCCCCGCCTGTGCGGCGCCGACGATGATCCCGACGGCTTCGACGCACACCGGCATCCGGTCATCGCCGACACACACCACCGGCACCCCGACCTGCGCATCGGGCGCACCGATCTCCTCTTCGACGCGCTCGTCAGCGCGGTCTTCGAGCAGAAGGTGACCGGGCTGCAGGCGTTCGGCGCCTGGCGGATGATTCTCACGTGGTGCGGGGAGCGCGCGCCCGGACCCACGCCACGACCGATGTTCGCCCCGCCCGCCGACTGGCAGCGCATCCCCAGCTGGACGTGGCACCGCGCGGGCCTCGAGCCGCCGCAGTCGCGCACCATCGTCGAGGCCGCCGCGCGGCGTCTGTCGCTGGAGCGGACCGCGCACGACGCGGCATCCGCCGATCGCGCACTCACGAGCCTGCGCGGCATCGGCGCGTGGACGAGCGCAGAGACGCGTATCCGGGCGTTCGGCGATGCGGATGCCGTCAGCGTCGGCGACTACCACCTCGCCCATCAGGTGGGCTACGCGTTGACCGGGCGCCGCGTGGACGACGACGGGATGCTCGAGCTTCTCGAGCCGTGGCGGGGACATCGCCAGCGGGTGATCCGCCTGCTCGGCCTCAGCGGCCGCGTCGAACCGCGCCGCGGGCCGCGCCTGGCTCCCGAAGACCACCGCGCCCGCTGAGACGGCGGATTCACACCTCATCTCCTAGGCTGACCCCATGACGCGCAACGGCTGGCCCCGCGGCCGCATCGGCTGGCTCATCGGAACCGTCGTCCTGCTGGCAGCCGGCGTGCTGTTCGGTCTCATCATGCAGAACGTGTGGCTCGGACTCATGCTCGCCGTCATCGTCTCCATCGGCTGGCTGATCGCCTACGAATCGTGGCGCGGACGCAGCCCCCACCTCGACGATCCCTGGGACGACGGCGCTCAGCTCTGAGGCGTCGGCACGTGCGGCATCGAGATCACCGCGCCCCGAGGGGGCGCCCCGCGCTCTAACATGAGCGCATGATCGTGCGCTCCCGCATTCTCGCATTCGGCTATCGCGCTGTGGCTGCTCTGGTCATCATGACCGGTATCGCGCGTGTGTCGGGGCTGTGGACGGCGAATCCCAGCTGGTCGTCCTTCCTCTACTACACGGTGCTCAGCAACGTGCTGTGCCTGGGTTGGATGGTGACCTCGGCGATCCTCACGCTGCGTGACGCGCAGCGTGAGGGCTGGATCGGCGAATCGACACCGTCGGCGCGCGGAGCCGCCGCCGTCATGGAGGCGATCACCGTGACGATGCTGATCTACCTCTTCGTCCTCGCCCCTGCCCTTTTCACGCAGCCCGGCGCCTACCAGCCGTTCACCCTTACCGACAACCTGGTGCACATCATCACGCCGATCCTCGTCATCGTCGACTGGCTGCTCTTCGTGCCGAAGGGGCGACTGCGTCGTTACGATCCGCTGCTGTGGGCGCTCATCCCCTACGCCTACCTCGTCTTCGCGTTCGGGTACAGCGCACTGGGCGGGCGGTTCGCCGGCGACACGGCGGTGCCCTATCCCTTCATGGACGTCGACGCGAACGGCGTGGGCGGGGTGGCGCTGTGGATCGTCGGGCTCACCGTCGCGCTCGTCGCCGTCGGCTATGCGTTCTTCGCCCTCGATCGCATCCTCGCTCGCATCGGAACCGGCCGCGAACGGCGCCCGGCCCGCTGACAGCCCGCGCTACATCTCCTCGTGGGTGTCGGGGTCGCCGCCCCACAGGCGGCCCCGCTCCAGTGCACTGATCGCCGTGATCTCGGCATCCGTCAGGGTGAAACCGAACACATCGGCGTTCTCGGTCTGACGGGCAGGGGTTGCCGACTTGGGAATCGGCGTCGCGCCGAGCTGGGTGTGCCACCGCAGCACCGCCTGGGTCGGCGTCACGCCGTGCGCCGCGGCGACGTCGGCCACGACCTGCTCCGTCAGCAGTTCGCTGCGCCGTGCCAGCGGGCTCCAGCTCTCGGTGCGGATGCCGTGCGCGGCGTGGAATTCGCGCAGCGCACGCTGCGGAAAGTAGGGGTGCATCTCGACCTGATTGACAGTCGGCGTCACGCCGGTCTCGTCGATCAGGCGGGTCAGCATCGCTTCGGTGAAGTTCGAGACGCCCACCGAGCCGACTTTGCCCTCCTGCTGCAGGTCGATCATCGCGCGGAAGGTCTCGACGTAGCGGTTGACGCTGGGGTTGGGCCAGTGGATCAGGTACAGGTCGATGCGTTCCAGGCCGAGGCGCTGGAGAGACGCGTGGGCGCTGTGGATCGTCTCCTCGTAGCCGTGCTCGCGTCCGGGCACTTTCGTGGTGACGATGAGGTCGTCCCGGATGCCGCTCTGGCGGACGGCCTCGCCGACCTCGGCTTCGTTCTCGTAGTTCACCGCGGAATCGAGCAGCCGGTAGCCCGTGTCGATCGCCGCGGCGATCGCGGCGATGCCGCCGTCTCCGCGCAGGTTGTAGGTGCCGAAGCCCAGCTCGGGAAAAGCGACGCCGTCGTTGAGGGTGACCGTGGGAATCGTGACCATGCCCCCACGGTACGCGGCGCCGGCTCGCCGCGTCAGGGTCCGATGAGCTCTTCGACCACGGTCAGCACTCCGGCATCCGCGTTGGAGGGGGCGCGAAAGCGTGCGACGGCCGCCACGTCGGGGTGGGCGTCGGCCATCGCATACGACCACTGCGCCGCCTCGAGCAGTTCGATGTCGTTGAGGTAGTCGCCGAACGCCGCGGTCTGCGCGGCGCTCACGCCCAGCGCCTCCTGCAGTGCGCGCAGGGCCACCCCCTTGTTGACGGTCGGATTCATGATGTCCACCCACCGCTCGCCGGACACCACCACTCGGTGGGTCCGGGCGAGGTCGGCAAAGGCCGGTGCCGTGTGCTGCTCGCCGCCGTCGACGTCGTAGATGGCGAGTTTCAAGACCTGGTCGTCGACGGCGAGCAGATCGGGCACGACCTGCATGCGTGCGTAATAGGTGTCGACCTCCGCAAGGAACGCGGGATCGGTGTCTTCGACATAGGCGGAGCGTTTGCCGCACACCACCAGCCCGGCGCGCAGAGCGCCGTCGGCGACCAGCGTGCGCAGGCGCCGCACGACGGATGCCGCGACCTCGGGATCGACCACGTCGGAGCTGACCTCGACATCGCCCCGGACGACATAGGCGCCGTTCTCGGCGATGTAGTCGAGTTCGGCGCCTATGCCTGCGAAGGTGCGCTGCAGGGTGGCGAGCTGGCGCCCACTGGCCGGAGCGAAAGCGATGCCACGCCGACGCAACCGCTCGAGCAGGGGCCAGAGGCCGTCCGGGATCGATCCGTCGGGCCGCAGCAATGTGCCGTCCATGTCGACGGCGATCAGTCGGATGTCGGCGGCGCTCACCCCTTCATCCTCTCCCACCGCACGTCGACGGTGAGCGCCGCGGCCGGGGGATAACCCGAAGACGATCCGGGGGCGGGCACCCCTGCGTCGGCACGCGGGCGCGCCCTAGCGTGGAGTCATGACCCAGCCTCCCCCCATCGGCGCCCCGCCGGCGCCGTCCCCGCCCGAGACTGCCCGCCGCGTCGGCCTGCTCGCCCATCTGGGAGCGATCGCCCAGCTCGCCGCGATGGGCATCGCCGGCCCGGTCGTCTTCACCGTGCTCCTGGTGTTGCTGAGCGTCGGCGTGGGCTTGCTGCCGGCGCTCGGCATCGGCGCGTTCCTGCTCGTCGGGCTGGTCTACGCGATGTGGGCCACGGCGTGCCTCGAGTACGCGCGGGTCGACGGGCTCTACGGCTACGGCCTACCCGTTCCTCCGCTGCGCTCCAGCGGTCGAGCCGGCTTCGGCGGATGGCTGCGCACCCTGTGGCGGCAGTTCACCGACGGATCGACGTGGCGAGGCATCGCGTCGTCGGCGATCTCGACGATCCTCGGACTCGTCGTGCTGTCGATCATCGGCGCGCTGGCGTCGAGCGTCGCGCTGCTGTTCACTCCGCTGCTCGGCGGCGCCGAGGTGCGCATCCCGGTCACCGACGCCTACGTCGGCGGCGAATGGGCGATTCTCGTCGGCGTTCTGGGTGCGATCGTCTCTCTCGCGCTGCTCGTGGGCGCGGCGTTGCTGCACGCGCTGCTGACCCGAGCGATCCTGGTGCCGAGCCGCGAGGCCCTGCTCCTCGAGCAGGCCCGCACGGCAGGCACGCAACGCGAGAGCGCCGTGCGCGCCGGCGAAGTCGAGCGCACGCGCATCGAGCGCGACCTGCATGACGGCGTCCAGCCCCGACTCGTGTCGGTGGGGATGACGCTGGGGCTGGCCCAGCAGAAGATCGACACCGACCCGGCCGCCGCGAAGGCGCTCATCGACGAGGCGCACACCTCGACCAAGGCCGCCATCACCGAGCTTCGCCAGCTGGCCCGCGGCATCCACGCGTCGGTCCTCGACGACCGTGGACTGGATGCCGCCCTCAGCGCCCTCGCCGCCCGCTCGCACGTCCCCGTGCAGCTGGACGTGCGCCTCCCCGACCCCCAGACCGGCCGCTGCAGCCGCACGGCCGAGGCCGCCGTCTACTTCGCCATCGCCGAATCGCTCACCAATGCCGCCAAGCACTCCCGCGGCAGCGAGGTACGCGTCATCGTGCGCCTGCGCGATGCGCCCGAGCAGTCCGTGCCCACGCTCTGGGCGCGCGTGGAGGACAACGGCGTCGGCGGCGCGCAAGTGCTTCCGGGCGGCGGGCTCGACGGCATCGCCCACCGCATCGCCGCCGCCGGTGGCATCAGCCGGCTCGACAGCCCGCAGGGCGGGCCCACCGCTTTGGAGGTGAGCGTCCCGTGCGCATCCTGATCTGCGAAGACTCCGCGCTGCTGCGCGAGGGTCTCGTCCGCCTGCTCGACGATGCCGGCCACGACGTCGTCGCGGCGCTGCCCGACGCCGGCGATCTCACAGCCACCGTCGCCGAGGTGCGGCCCGACCTCTGCATCCTCGATGTACGCCTTCCTCCCACGTTCACCGACGAGGGCATCCGTGCGGCGGTGCGCCTGCGCCGCACCGATCCCCGCCTGGCGGTGCTCGTGCTCAGCCAGTACGTCGAGGAGCGCTACGCCGGCGAGCTGATCGCCGGACAGACGGGGGCGCTCGGCTACCTGCTCAAAGACCGGGTGGCCGACGTCGGCGAGTTCCTCGAGGCCGTCGAACGCATCGGCGCCGGAGCCACCGTGCTCGACCCCGAGGTCGTCGCCCAGCTGCTGGCCCGCCGTAGCCGCGATGCGCGCATGGAACGCCTCACCGACCGGGAGCGCACCGTGCTGGCGCTCATCGCCGAAGGCAAGAGCAACCAGGCCATCGCCCAGACACTCTTCGTCACCGAAGCCAGCGTCGAGAAGCACATCACCTCGCTGTTCCAGAAGCTCGATCTGGAACAGGACGAACACGGCAACCGCCGCGTGCTCGCCGCCCTCATCCACTGGGAGAACGGAACGAACCGATGACCACCACGCTCACTCCGCCTCCGGTACCGCCGGCGCCCCCGTCCGACGGCGGCGCCCCCGGGCCCGCGTCCCCGCACCACCCCGCACCCCGGTCGACCTCCCGCGTGGTGGCGATTCTCACGATCGTGCTCGGCGTCGTCCTCATCCTCGGCGCGCTCGGCACCTCCGTCCTCGCCGCGATCGGTACGAGCCAACGCGGCACGAACGGCACTCTCACGGCGGATGCCGTCGGCATCCAGGGACTGAAGGTCGACATCGCAGCCGCCGATCTGACGATCGTCTACGGCGGTGAGAGCGTCGTGCTCGATGTCAACGGCGCAGCCGGCGATTGGCGGGTGCGCCGCGACGGCCCGACCCTCGTCGTCGCGACCCAGCGCACGTGGTGGAGCGCTCTGCGTCCCTTCGGCAAGAGCGACACGGCCGTGCTCACGCTCCCCCAGTCGCTCAAGGGCGCGGCCCTCGACGCCGACCTGTCCCTGAGTGCGGGTGCGCTGCGCGCCGACGGCGACTTCGGCCGCCTCGACGTCACGGTCAGCGCGGGGGCGATGAACGTCTCCGGACGCGCGGCCGCCCTCGACGCCGACGTGTCGGCGGGCCGTCTGGTCTTCGATCTGGCCCGGGTCGACACCGCCCGACTCAAGCTCAGCGCGGGCTCCGTCGACGGAAGCCTCTCGGGGCCGGCGCCGGGCACCGTGTCGGTCGACCTCAGCGCGGGCCGGTTGGCGCTCGTCCTGCCGGACGACCGCTACGCGGTGTCGTCAGACGCATCGGCGGGTGAGATCGAAAACCGGCTGCGCGTCGATTCGACCTCGCCGCACCGGATCACGGTGGGGGTGTCGGCGGGCTACGTATCGCTGCGCTCCTGAGCGCCCGAGCCGGTTTTCTGACAGGACCGTATGCGAACGATATGCACTCGGTAGACGGTCCGCCCCGCGGGGGCGGACCGTCATACGCTCTCTTCATCGCCTCCCCGACGACCGACTCCATGATCAGACGGAGGGCGAAGCAGGACTCTCCCCCTGCGACTGTGGTGCAACGGATTGCAGGGCCGGTCGTCCATTCGGACGACCGGCCCTTTCTCACAGAACACACATCCGCACCGCCCTCCCGCTGAGCGCTAGCGTGGAGGCGTGAGCACTCCCATCGACGCCACCCGCACTCCCGCCTGGACCGCCCTCTCCGACCGCGCCGCGAGCTTCGCGCCGGATCTGCGAGCCTGGTTCGCCGCCGACCCCACGCGCGTCGAGCGCCTCAGCCTCGACGCCGCCGACCTGCACGTCGACCTCTCCAAGAACCTCGTGGACGACGACATCCTCGCCTCGCTCCTGACGCTCGCGGGCGATGTGCACCTCGGCGAGCGCATCGCCGCCATGTTCCGCGGCGCGCACATCAACACCACCGAAGACCGCGCGGTGCTGCACACGGCCCTGCGCCGTCCCGCGGGCGCGACGCCCGAACTGGTCGTCGACGGTCAGGACGTGGATGCCGATGTGCAGGGCGTGCTCGACGCGATGAGCGCCTTCGCCGACCGCGTGCGCTCGGGCGCCTGGACGGGCATCACCGGCAAGACGGTGACGCACGTCGTCAACATCGGCATCGGCGGCTCCGACCTCGGGCCGGCCATGATCTCCACGGCCCTCGAGCCGTATGCCACGGCCGGCATCCAGGCCCGCTTCGTGTCGAACATCGACCCGTTCGACCTCGCCCACAAGACGAAGGACCTCGACCCCGAGACAACGCTGTTCGTGGTCGCCTCCAAAACCTTCACGACACTCGAAACCCTCACCAACGCGCGCCTCGCACGCGACTGGCTGTGGGCGGGTCTGGCTGCCGCCGGCGCGATCGACGGCTCCGACGCGCAGAAGCAGGATGCCGTCGCGCACCATTTCGTCGCGGTCTCGACGGCCCTGGACAAGGTCGCAGCCTTCGGCATCGACCCCGCGAATGCCTTCGGATTCTGGGACTGGGTGGGCGGGCGCTACTCGGTCGACTCGGCCATCGGCCTCTCACTCATGATCGAGCTCGGTCCCGACGCCTTCCGTGAACTGCTCGCCGGCTTCCACGCCATTGACGAGCACTTCCGGACGACGCCGTTCGAGCGCAATGTGCCGGTGCTGATGGGTCTGCTCAACGTCTGGTACACCAACTTCCTCGGCGCCCAGTCGCACGCCGTCCTCCCCTACGCGCAGCAGCTGAGCCGCTTCGCGGCGTACCTCCAGCAGCTCACGATGGAATCCAACGGCAAGCGTGTGCGCTGGGACGGCTCGCCCGTCACGAGCGACACCGGGGAGATCTTCTGGGGCGAGCCGGGGACGAACGGGCAGCACGCGTTCTACCAGTTGATCCACCAGGGCACGCGACTCATCCCCGCCGATTTCATCGGCTTCGCCAACCCGGCCTACGCGCTCACCGACGACGGCCGCGACGTGCACGGCCTGTTCCTCGCGAACTTCCTCGCCCAGACGAAGGCCCTCGCCTTCGGTAAGACGGCTGAAGAGGTCGAAGCGGAGGGCACGACCGGCGCACTCGTGGCGGCACGCACGTTCCCCGGCAACCGCCCCACCACGTCGATCTTCGCGCCGGCGCTCACGCCCCGCGTGCTGGGCGAGCTGATCGCCCTGTACGAGCACATCACCTTCACGCAGGGGGTGATCTGGGGCATCAACTCCTTCGATCAGTGGGGCGTCGAGCTGGGCAAGCAGCTCGCGCTGCAGATCGCGCCCGCGATCGAAGGCGATGCCGAGGCGACCGCCGCGCAGGATGCCTCGACGCGCGCCCTGCTGGATTACTACCGCGCTCACCGCAACACCTGAGGGTGCGGACGCGGTTCCGCACCCTCAAGTGAGTCGGGTGTGGAAGCGCTCGCCCGCCGCGCTGAAGATGCTGAGCACCTCCGCCGGCCCCCCGTCGGTGGCACTGATCGAGTGCGGCAGGCGGGTGTCGAACTGTGCCGCCTCCCCGGGTTCGAGCAGGTGCTCGGTGCCGTCGAGGGCAAGGCGCACCCGTCCGCTCAAGACGTAGATCCACTCGTAGCCGTCGTGGATGCGGGCGGCGGGCGCGCCATCCCGCGGCGGGTAGACGATCTTCAGCGCCTGCACCGGTGACTTCTCGAGGGTCAGCGGCGCGATGAGCATGCCGTCGCGGCGCTCCACGGCGCGGCGCACCCGCGGATCGGGCGTGTCGGCGGGAACGAGATCGTCCAAACGGATGCCGAGCCGGCGCGTGAGCGGCAGCAGCAGTTCCAGCGAGGCATGGCGCTTGCCCGCTTCGAGCCGCGACAGGGTGCTCACCGAGATGCCCGCGGGCGCAGCGAGTTCTTCCAACGTCCAGCCGCGCGCTTGCCGTGCGGCGCGCAGTCGCGCCCCCACCTGTTCGGTCTCCGCCGCCATACTCATATCTTGCCATTGCTGCAAACTGGATTGCCAACGTGGCGCGATCTCGCGCACAGTGGAGGCATGCGAGAACGAGAATGGGACGCCGTCGTCATCGGCGGCGGAGCGGCGGGCCTGAGCGCCGCGCAGATGTTGGGCCGGGCGCGGCGACGCACGCTGGTGATCGACGGCGGACGCCCGCGCAACCGCTTCGCTCAGCAGATGCACGGCGTCCTCGGCCACGACGGCGTCGTCCCGGGCGATCTTCTGGCGCGCGGCCGCGACGAGCTGACCCGCTACGGGGTGCACGTCGAGGAGGGCGAGGTCGTCGGCATCCTCGACAACGGTCGCACGCTGCGTCTGCACCGCCCCGACGGCACCGTCGACACCGCGCGGGCGGTCATCATCGCCACCGGCATCCGCGACGAGCTGCCGGCCGTGAACGGCATGGAGCAGCTGTGGGGGCGCGGCGTGCTGCACTGCCCGTACTGCCATGGCTACGAGGTGGCCGATGCCCGTCTCGGCGTGCTGGCGACCTCGCCGCAGAGCATCCACCAGATCGAGCTCGTGCGGCAGTGGAGCGCCGACCTCACCGCATTCACGGCGGCGATCGAGCCCCTCGACGAGCCGGTGCGGGTTCGACTGCACGCCCGCGGCATCCGCATCGTGTCGACGCCGATCGTCGGACTCGTCGCCGCGGACGGAGCGCTGCGCGCGGCCCGGGATGCCGACGGCATCGAGCACGACCTCGATGCCGTCTTCGTCGCGGCGACGCCCGTGATCGATCTCGACTTCGCGGAGCCGCTGGGCCTCACCCGCGCCGATGAACCGGGCTCGCCCGTCGCCGTCGACATGCTGGGAGCGACCAGCCACCCGCGGGTGTGGGCGGCGGGCAACGTCGTCGCCCCGTATGGGAACGTGCCGGTGGCGATGGCGACCGGATCGATGGCCGGGGCGGGTGCCAATGCCGCCCTCGCCGCGGAAGACACCGAGCTCGCGGTGATCGCGCGCGCGCGACAGCGCGATGCCGACTGGGAACTGCGCTACGCCGAGCGCGACCGGATCTGGTCGGGGCGGGTCAACGCGGCCATCGCCGAGATGGTGACGACCCTGCCCGTCGGCACCGCGCTGGAGATCGGATGCGGCGAGGGCGCGGACGCCGTCTGGCTCGCCGAACGCGGCTGGCGGGTCAGCGCGGTGGATGTCTCGGAGACGGCGATCCGCCGCGCGGCGGGCGCTGCCCGCGACCGAGGTCTCGGCGACCG
>CAUPYO010000038.1:0-10697 GCA_963515565.1 uncultured Microbacterium sp. | reverse complement strand
ACACCGGCCCGACCGATGACTTCTCCCGCCCGGGACGCATGTGGTGGTCGGTGCCGGAGGGCGTCGACTCGTTCGACACCTGGCGCGAACTCACGACGGTGTACCACGAGGGCGTTCCCGGACACCACCTGCAGATCGCACAGGCCGTCTACAACCGCGCCGAGCTCAACTCGTGGCGACGCCTGTTGGCCGGCTCGAGCGGTCACGCCGAGGGCTGGGCGCTGTACGCGGAACGTCTGATGGAGCAGCTCGGCTACCTCGATGACCCGGCGGATCGGCTGGGCATGCTCGACGGCCAGCGCATGCGTGCGGCGCGCGTGGTGCTCGACATCGGCGTGCACCTGGGCAAGCCGCGGCCGGACGGCGAGGGGATCTGGGACGCCGACTTCGCCCTCGATTTCATGCGCCGCAACGTCAACATGTCGGACGAGTTCATCCAGTTCGAGGTCAACCGCTACCTCGGGTGGCCGGGACAGGCGCCGTCGTACAAGGTCGGCCAGCGCATCTGGGAGCAGATCCGCGACGAGACCGCAGAGCGCGAAGGCGACGAGTTCGACATCAAGCGCTTCCACATGCGCGCGCTGCGTCTGGGCGGCGTGGGACTCGACACGCTGCGGATGGCCCTCGCGCAGGGCTGATCGGAATGCGCGGGGCCGTTCGATGGTTCTCATGCACATGAATACACAACTGGGTCTGGACACTTTCGGCGATGTGACCGTCGGCGACGACGGCGAACGCCTCAGCGACGCTCAGACGATCCGCGACATCGTCGATCAGGCGGTGCTCGCAGATCAGGTCGGGTTGTCGTTCTTCGGGGTGGGGGAACACCACCGCCACGAGTTCGCCGTCTCCAGCCCCGAGCTGGTGCTCGCTGCCGCGGCGGCCCGTACCGAGAACATCCATCTCGGTACGGCCGTCACGGTGCTCTCCAGCGACGACCCCGTGCGGGTGTACGAGCGTTTCGCGACGCTCGACGCGCTGTCGTCCGGGCGTGCCGAGGCGATCCTCGGTCGTGGCTCGTTCATCGAGTCGTTTCCGCTGTTCGGTTACGACGTGAGCGACTACGAGGTGCTGTTCGAAGAGAAGCTCGACCTCTTCTCGCAGCTGCTCACCGAGAAGCCGGTGACCTGGCAGGGCACCACTCGGTCGGCGCTGAACGGGGCCGACGTCTATCCCAAGACCGAGAACGGCATCCGTGCCTGGGTGGGCGTGGGCGGCTCACCCGAATCGGTCGTGCGGACGGCGAAGTACGGCTACGGCCTGATGCTGGCCATCATCGGTGGCTCCGCAGAGCGCTTCCGCCCCTACGTCGACCTCTACCACCGTTCTTTGGCGTCGTTCGGCCACACCGATCCGATGCCGGTCGGTGTGCACTCGCCCGGCCACATCGCCGACACGGACGCTGAGGCGTGGGAGGAGCTGTATCCCGCGATGGCGGCAAATCGCGACGCGATCGGCGCCGAACGGGGATGGCCGCCCTACAACCGTCTCCAGTTCCAGCACGACATCGGTCCGGAGGGCGCTGTGTATGCCGGATCGCCGGAGACGGTCGCACGGAAGATCGCCGCGACCATGAAGACACTGGGCGCGACGCGCTTCGATCTGAAGTACGCCAACGGCACGTTGTCGCACAGCAAGCTGATGCACTCCATCGAGTTGTACGGCACGAAGGTCGCACCGCTGGTGTCGGAGATGCTCGCGGCATCCTGAGTAGCATTCAGCCATGACGGATGCCGCGTCGCGCTCACGCGACGACAACACTCCCGCAGCCCCGGACGCCACCAGCGTCGGGGAGCGACTGGATGCCACCCCGTTCACCCGCGCGCATCTGAAGGTGCTGACGGGATCGGGCCTGGGCTGGGCTCTGGATGCCATGGACGTCGGGTTGGTGTCGTTCGTGCTCACGGCGCTCATCGCACAGTGGTCGCTGACGGGGGAGCAGGCCTCGTGGATCGCGTCGGCCGGCTTTGTCGGCATGGCGATCGGGGCGAGTCTGGGCGGGTTGCTCGCCGATCGCTTCGGCCGACGCTCGGTCTTCGCGCTGACCCTGCTCGTGTACGGCATCGCGACGGGGGCAAGCGCCCTCGCGGGCGGCCTGGTGGCGCTCATCGCGCTGCGCGTGATCGTGGGGCTCGGACTCGGGGCGGAGCTGCCGGTGGCGAGCACGTACGTCAGCGAGATCGCGCCCGCACGCATGCGGGGCCGGTTGATCGTGATCCTGGAGGCGTTCTGGGCCATCGGCTGGACCGCGGCCGCTGTGATCGGCTTCTTCGTCATCCCGACATCCGCGGACGGCTGGCGGTGGGCGTTCGCCCTCGGCGCCGTGCCTGCCGCGTATGCGCTGCTCGTGCGGTGGGGTCTTCCCGAGTCGCCACGCTGGCTTCTGCGTCGGGGTCGCGCCGCCGAGGCCGATGCCGTGACGGCCACGTTCGAGTCGTCGCCGGCAATCGGCGGCAGCTCGCGCCGGCATGCCGCGACCGGGACGGCCGCCGGTGCGACCCTCGTCGGTGGGGGCGTGCGTGCACTGTGGTCGCCGGAGTTCCGCCTGCGTACCGCGGCGCTGTGGATCGTGTGGTTCTGCGTGAACTTCGCCTACTACGGCGCATTTATCTGGATGCCGACCATCCTCTTCTCGCAGGGGTACGACCTGGTGAAGTCATTCGGTTTTACCCTCATCATCACGCTGGCCCAACTGCCCGGATACGCGGTGGCGGCGTGGTTGATCGAAGTGTGGGGGCGACGCATCACACTTTCGGTCTTTCTCGCCGGCTCGGCGGCCGCCGCAATCGCGTTCGGCACCGCGTCGGGCGAGGGGATGATCATCGGCGCGGGTATGGCGCTGTCGTTCTTCAACCTCGGCGCATGGGGCGCGCTGTATGCGGTGACTCCGGAGTCGTACCCGACCTCCCTGCGCGCCACCGGCGCGGGGTGGGCGGCAGGGATCGGTCGGATCGCGTCGATCGTCGCCCCGTTGAGTGTGCCGCCGCTGCTGCATATCGGCGGCGCCCCGCTGCTGTTCGTCGTGTTCGCGGCGTTCTTCGTCATCGCCGCCGCCGCCGCGTGGGCACTGGCCGATCGCCGCGGCACCGCTCTCGACGACCGCTGACCGTGCGGCATCGGCGCCGTCGAACGGTCGGCGTAGGCTGAGCGGATGGCAGAGGTGCGTTTCGTGGCGATCGGCGACTCGTTCACGGAGGGCGTCGGTGACGAATTGCCCGACGGCCGCGTGCGCGGATGGGCAGACCTCACCGCCCAAGGCTGGGCCGACTCGCGCGGTGAGAGCATTCAGTACGCCAATCTCGCGATCCGCGGCAAGCTGGTGTGGCCCATCGTCGCGCAGCAATTGGAGCCCGCGCTCGCGCTGAAGCCGACCCACCTGTCCTTCAACGGCGGCGGAAACGACATGCTGCGCCCGCGAACCTCCATCGCCCACATCGCCGACGCCTTCAGCCAGGTGCTGCGCCGGTGCGATGAGGAAGGCGTGACGCTCATCCTGCTCTCGGGAGCGAACCCGTCGGCACAGCTGCCGATGGGACGGCTGATCCAGCGCCGAGGCGACGAGATGTCGGCCGCCGTCGTGTCGCGCATTGCTGACCGCGACGATGTCATCCGCGCCCTCAACTGGCCCGACACCGAGCTCTCCGATCCCTCGTTCTGGTCGCAGGATCGCCTGCACATGAACAGCCGCGGGCATCACCGCGTCGCCGCACGCGTGCTGGAGGCGCTCGGCGAGCACGTGCCCGACGGATGGTGGTCGATGCCGATGCTCCCCGACGCGGTACGACTCGCGCAGCGCGACTACATGCGCGAGCACCTCGGACCGTGGGTGCGACGGCGACTGACCGGCACGTCGTCGGGCGACGGCCGCCTCCCGAAGTTCGGCGGCGGCTGGACCGAGATCTCACCCGGATAGCGCGACGTCCACGCCGCTGTCAAGGGCTTGGGCGGGCGCACGTCAGCGGGCAGCATGAGGTCGTCCCATTTCCCCTGCAAGGAGACGCACTCATGAGTATCGGAGCCGGTATCGCGCTTTTCGTCATCGGGGCCATCCTGGTTTTCGCCGTGAACGTCGACGTGCCGTACGTCGATCTCGACACCGTCGGCTACATCCTCATGGGCGCGGGCGTGCTGATCTTCGTCCTCGGCCTCGTCCTGCTGCTGCGTCGCCGTTCGACGCAGCAGATCACGCGCACGGTGGAGCCGGGAGTGGGGGAGCGGGTCACCCAGACAGAGTCGCGCACGTCCGGCGACGGCACGGTCTGAGCCGTTCGTTCACTCCGCTGGCCGCGGTCGACGCGGGGCGTCCATCCCCAGCAGCAGGCGCGTCTTGCGGCGCTCGATCACGATGAACGTCCACCCGAGGGCCCACAGGGGCACCTGCGCGAGGAAGGCCAGCCGGAAAGCCTCCAGACGATAGGTGTCCGGCGTACCCGCCCCCTGAAGATCGAGGGAGATGCCGATGGCGAAGATCGCGATCAGCGCCGCCAGGAACCCGCCCACGTTCGTGATCCCGGTCGCTGTGCTCAAGCGATGGGCGGGATTGTGGGTGCGCGCATGGTCGAAGGCGATCATCGATGCGGGGCCTCCCATCGCGAGCGCGACGGCGAGACCGTAGAGCACCCACAGGGGAGCGGGCCCCGGCCAGGCGACCACGACCGTCCAGGCGACGACCTGCGTCGCGACGGCTGGCAACACGAGAGCGCGCGAGCGACGGTGCGGAATACGCCGCGAGATGTCGCCCATGATCGGCCCCAGCGCCATGCCCACGAGAACATACGTCGAGAGCACACCCGCGGATTGCGCGGGGCTGAGTCCCTCACCGGCCGTCAGAAACGGTGTTCCCCACAGCAGCACGAAAGCCGTTCCCGCGAAGGGTGCGGTGAAGTGCGACCAGAAGGCGAGCCGCGTACCGGGGTGCGCCCAGGCGGCTCGGATGCCGACACCGGTGTCGATCGATGAGCGCACTACTCTGATCGCGCCGGTGCTCGTATCGACCGAGACGTCGGCCTGCACGTGCGGGGGATGGTTGCGGATGACGGACCAGACGAGGATGCCGAAGAGCACACAGAGACCGGCGATGCCACCGAAGACGATCTCCCAGCTGGTGAGGTGCAGCAACGCAGCGAGGGGAGCAAGGGCGAGCATCTGACCCGCCTGACCGACGAGGCCGGTGAGCTGGCTCATCAGCGGGCCGCGCTGCGCGGGGAACCACGTGGCGACCAGGCGCAACACTCCCGGGAAGATGGCGGCGTCACCGGCGCCCAGCAGCATTCGCGCGAAGATCGCGACGCCGACGCTGGGGGAGAAGGCGAGGGTGAGCTGTCCCGCGGCCATGAGCAGCATGCCGACGGTCATGATCGGGCGGGCGCCGTAACGATCGAGAATCAGGCCGATCGGAATCTGCATTCCGCCGTACACCGCAAGCTGAACCACCGCGAACATCGAGAGGGTCGCGGCATCCGCCCCGAAGCGTTGCGCCGTGTCGACGCCGACCGCCGAGAGCGAGCTGCGATTGATGACCGCCAGCATGTAGGCCGCGACCGCAACACCCCAGATGATCCACGCCCGGTGGTCCGGTCCGGCTGACGCGGAGGAGGAGCGCGCGGCGGTCACCCTTCCACGCTACTCGCGCGTGAGCACGTATTCGGACCCGGATGCCGTGCGGCGCAGGAACCCGTGATCGACCAGATAGCGCCGAAGAACGGCGACGTCGCCGCTCGGTGCGTATGCCTGGAGCCTGTCGTTGACGTCTCGCTCGGTCATGGTGATGCCGGGCGAGAACGCCTTCTCGGAGATAAAACGCAGCAGCGTGACGCGGTCACCGTGCTGGGACGGGTAGCGATCGATGCGACCGCCCCGGTCGAGGAAGCGTTCCGGACCCCGTGAGCGCGCCGGCGCGGCCAGAAGCGCCCGGAGCGGCGCATCGTCGAAGCGGACATCACCGCCGTCGACGATGAGCAGACCCAATGCCTGCAATCGGCGCTGCGCCCGTTCACGTCGCCGCGAGGTGAGGGGAGCGGGTGCTGTCTCGGCGAGCGTCGCGCGGACGTCATCGTCGCGCAATGCGGCGATGATCGCCCGCCAGCCATCGGGGGAGTCGGTCACGCTGTCATTCCAACCACGACCCGTTGTCCATGACGCCATCGTAGGCCCCGCCGCTTGCGGGCGGACCCAACGATTGACGCAGGCGAGCGCTCGTCGCGTCACACGGGTCCGACGGCCGGTGGCCCCAGCGGGAAGCGGCCGAAGCGCTGCCATAGTCCATCGTCCGTCTCCACGAGAAGCACGACCTCTGCAGCGACACCGCGTATAGGCAGCACGGTCGAGATCCGCTCTTCCGCACGGCGCAGCTCATCGAGGGACGCGACGTCACCGACCGTCGCGTGCGGGATGATCTCGCCATGAGCGCCGCCATACGCAGCATGACCCGGGAAGGCATCGGTGACGGCGCGGCTGAGCTGAACCCACGGAGCCGGGTCGTCGGGGGCGAGCCACAGCACACTGTCACCGAACCATCGCGTCGCGGTCAGGGCATACGTGAAAGCCGAGATGTCGGCGATCACGGCTTCAAGACGCGACGACACGGCCGCACTGATGTCATCAGCAGAGACGAACGGAAAGAGCACGGTGATGTGCGCGCCCACGCCCCAGCGTGCGTCGCGCGCATACTGCTGACGCACGTCGGACAACACCTCCACGAAAGGGAGCTCGACGATGACCGCGGAACGCCTCATCAACCCAGGGTAGGGGTGTCGCCACGCATCAAGAGCGTGGCGCTCTGTTCGAGTTGACATAATGTGCATTATCGGCAATTGCACACACAGGGCGTGACGACGCCATCGCGCGGCAATCTGCCGCGCCTCGTTCGCCTCGCGCTCCCCACACCGCGCGCTGAACAGGGCTACTCTGAGAGCATCTCCACTCACAGGAGATTTTCAGAAAGGGCTTTGCCATGTCTGCTGAACCCACTCTCCAAAAAGACGGCGACGAACGGCATCCGGACCGCACTCGGTCTGGGCGGCGTCTTGTCCGTCATCCTCGGCATCGTCATCCTCATCTGGCCAGGCAAGACGGCGATGGCCGTCACGGCGATCATCGCGATCTACGCGATCGTCGCCGGCCTCGTCTACGCCGGCATGGGCGTCTTCGCCACCGGCAAGGGCGGCTGGTCGCGCATCGGCCACGTGCTGCTGGGTCTGCTCTACGTCGTCGCCGGCATCGTCGCGTTCTCGAACCTCGGTCTGGCCGCGCTGTCGCTGGCGGTGTTCATCGGCGTGCTCGTGGGCATCATGTGGATCATCGAGGGTGTCGTCGCCCTGTCCACCCTCGACCTCGCTCCGGTGCGCGGCTGGACGATCTTCTACGCGATCATCTCGATCATCGCCGGTGTCACTCTGCTGTTCTCGCCCCTCTGGGGCGCCGTCGTCCTGTGGTGGCTGCTCGGCATCTCCGCCGTCGTGATGGGCGTCGTCCAGATCGGACGCGCCTTCTCGTTCGGGAGGTGACGCCACGACGAAGCGCCCCGCCGGCTGCTCGGCCCGGGGCGCTTCGTCGTGAACGACAGCAGTCGTCAGCGTGTCGGCAGGTACCGCTCCCACCACTCCAACACGGCTTCGAACCGCTCGACGCGGTGTCGCGGACGACCTGACCGGGTCAGCTCGTGGTTCTCCCCCGGGAAGATCAGCATCTCCGCCTCGGTACCCTGACGCTTCAGCGCCGAGTAGTACCGTGTCGCCTGCTCCAGCGGGCAGCGGAAATCGAGCTCGGAGTGGAGCACGAGGGTCGGCGTGCGCACCGCGTTCACCACGGCCATCGGACTCTGCCGAGCCATCTCCTCTGCCGTGGTTCCGACGTACTCGTCACCGAAGAACGAACCGATGTCGCTCGTTCCCTGGAAACTCACCGGATCGAGGAAGCCCCGCTCGACGATCGCCGCGGCGAAACGGTGCTCGTGCGCGATCGTCCACGCCGTCAGATATCCCCCGTAGGACCCACCTTGGATGCCGACGCGAGCACCATCGAGCCGAGCGTCCGATTCGATCGCCGCGTCGAGGAAGTCCATGACATCGACGAGGTCGAGGGTGCCCATTGCCCCGCGGATGCTGCGGCCGTGCTCCCGACCGTAGCCCGCGCTGCCTCGAGGGTTGCAGTACACGACGGCATAGCCGGCGTCGACGAGCACCTGCGTCTCGTCGAACAGGTGTATGCCGTAGGACGCATACGGGCCGCCGTGGATCTGCAGGATGACCGGGAAAGGCCCTTCACCGGGCGGAACGGCAGTCCATCCGTGCACGGGGTAGCCATCGCGAGCCGTGATCTCGAGCTCTTCCGGCAGCACGACATGCCCTTCGACCGCCGCATCGCCGAACGAGGTCAGTATGCCCCGCCCGACGAGAGCGAGCTCGCCGAGACGCGTGGGGGTCGCCAGCGAGTAGACGATGCGTTCGCCGGCCGCCGCGTGTCCACCGACCTCGACGTCACCGTCGACGAGCCTCGACACCTCGCCGGCGCGGGTGACGCGCAGCAGCTCGACCCGCCCGCGGGAGCGGTTCTGAACGAGGAAGTCGTCGCCGACCGGCGTGATGTGCGATCCGACCTCACCGAGGTCGAAGCGCTCCGGATCGGTGAGGCGCCGCGCCGTGACCGCGCTCAGCTCACCGTCCAGGACGTAGAGCGCCACGTCGGGGGCGATGAAATCCACGGCGCTCGGCCCGGGGTTCGAGGCCAGCACCGCCACGGTGCCGTCCGCCGCCACGGCGACCTCATCGACCGAGAGCCCGGCGTCGCGACCCAGCACATCGAAACCTCCCGAGCCGTCGACGGCGATAGCGCGCAACGGCGTCCGCAGATCGCGGCGCTCGTGCTCGATCTCATCGACGACCGTGAGCACGTGCGCACCGTCGGCGGTGAAGACGACACCGTGGTGCGACGCCGCTCCCGATGTCAGCGCGACAGCCGCGGCGGCGACCCGTCTCGCCGTCGGCTTCGACGACGTCCCGTCGGCGGTTGCGCCCGGCGCAGGCGTATAGAAGGGTTCTGCGTCGACATCCGGAGCATCGATGACGAACATGTGCGAGGGGCGGTCACCGATGTAGCCGACTCCGTTGGCGTGCCAGCGGATGCCGGTGATGCGCCGCGGCGACTCGGCCTCGGCACCGCGCCCCTCCACAGTTCCGTAACGGCCTTGCTCCGGCACGCGCGCGGTGAAAGCCAGACGTGTGCCGTCGGGCGACCATGCGTAGTCCCCCACTCCCCCGCGTGACGCCGTTGCCTGAACGGGTTCGCCGCCGGATGCCGGGATCACGAAGATCTGCGCCACGCCGTCGTCGTCACTGCGCACGAACGCGACTCGACCCCCGTCGGGAGACACCGTCGCGTGGGCGTCGGATACGCCGCGGGTGAGGCGACGCGGCTTCCCGTCCGGGAGGTCGACGCGCCAGATCTGGCCGACGTTGCGGTCGGCGGCGAGGTCGGGGCGCGATGTCGCGAAGACGGCGAAGGAGCCATCGGGGGCGATATCGGGACGACTGACGGAGACGAGCGCGGTGATGTCCTCGGGGCGCATGCTCACTCCGCTCCGAACGCGCTGACGTCTCCGACGAGTCGCGTGTTGTCGTCAGGGATGGGCTCGACCGCGGCGAGGGCGACCTCGGCGGCGAACTCCGACACGTTGTAGAGCTTGCCGGCCGACTCACGACGGCTCGCGATCGCACCGGGGTTGGCCCGTTCGAGCAGCGTCGCCGTGATCGTCCCTTCGATCATGTCGCCCGACACGACGACGAAGCCGATGCCCTCGGCGGCGAGCTCGGGAATCCGCTCGCGCAGGGCGTCTTCGCCGGCACGCTTGGACACCGCGACGACCTCGTACTCGGGCATGGTGGGGGTCGTCCGGATGAAGTGCGCCTGGTGGCTGGTGACGAACACCACGCGGGAACCGTCGTGCAGCAGCGGGCGGGCCGCTTCGAGCACGCCGAGCTGCGCGTCGCGGTTGAGGACGAGCGCGTAGTCCTCCCCCATACCGCTCTCCATTCCGCCGGATGCATTGAGCACGAGAAGGTCGAGCTGACCGAACGTCTCCTCGACCGCCGACATCATCGCCGCGACAGAACCCGGGTCGGTCAGGTCGGCGCCGACCACGAGCACCTCGATGCCCAGCTCGCGCAGCTGTGCGGCCAGCTTCTCGGCCCGCGGGGCCTTGTTGCGGAAGTTGATGACGACGTTCGCGCCGGCTTCGGCGAGATAACGCACCGTGTCGGCACCGATGCCTCGCGAGGAGCCGGTGACGAGGGCCGTCCGTCCGGCGAGCGAGCCGGCGGGGATGAGCTGAGACATGAGTGCTCCTGCGAAATAACGGATGCCGGGCGGCGATCGCCGGACCTTTCGACACTATCAATCGGGGGCGCTCGGCAATCGGCGGGTGTCCACCGCGTCGTCGGCGGCGGGTGTTAGGGTTCGAACAAGAACCCCGGAGGGAGCGCGCATGCTGCCTGATCTGACGCAGTATCTGTGGATCGCCTGGCTCGTGCTGGCTCTCGCGTTCGTGATCATCGAGTTGCTGACCCTCGAGTTCACGTTCCTCATGCTCGCCGCCGGCTCACTGATCGGCGGCCTGGGCGTGAACCTTCTCGGCGGGCTCTGGTGGTTGCAGGTGCTCGCGGCCGCCGCCGTCGCCGCGTTGCTGCTGTTCACGATCCGAC
>CAUPYO010000037.1:0-10709 GCA_963515565.1 uncultured Microbacterium sp. | reverse complement strand
GTGTTGACCATCGCGGACGCGACGCCGGCGAATTCACGATCGACGCCGAGCGTGGCGGTCTGGATGGAGGGCGGCATGATGGATCCCATTCCGAGGCCCAGCAGCATGAGCGGGGGCAGCACGTTGAGCGCGTACTGGCTCGCGGTGTCGAGCTGTGTCAGCAGCAACATGCCCGACATCGCCAGAAGCATGCCGATCGGCACCATCACCTTCGGCCCGAACCGCGGCAGGAAGATGTTGGTCGACAGCTGCGCGCTGAGCACGAGCATGATGATCATCGGCAGGAACGACAGTCCGGTCTGGATGGGCGAGTAACTCAGCGTCGTCTCCAGGTAATAGGTGACGAAGAGGAAGATGCCGAACATGCCCGCTCCCGCGATCAGGATCGAGCTGTAGGCCGCGGCCCGGTTGCGGTCGAGGACGATCCGCAGCGGCAGCAGCGGGTGCGAGGCGCGACGCTGCCAGAGCACGAACGAGACGAGTAGAACGGCCGATGCCGCGAGCATCCCCCAGGTGAGAGGCGCGCCCCAGCCGTCCGTCTCGGCATGCGAGAAGCCGTAGACGAGCGCGAAGAGCGCCCCAGAAACCAGCAGCGTTCCGGGAACGTCGAGCTTGGGTCGGGGTCCGGTGCGGGCGACGGTGTGGACGAAGAAGATCGCGCCGACGATCGCGACGACCGCGATGACGTCGTTGATGTAGAGGTTCCATCGCCAGCTCAGGTCTTCGGTGAGGATGCCGCCGAGCAAGAGGCCGATGGCACCGCCGGCACCCGCGATCGCGCCGAAGACGCCGAAGGCCCGACCCCGTTCCTTCGGGTCGGTGAAGGTCGTCGTCAGCACGGCCAGCGCGGTCGGGGCGAGAAGGGCGCCGAAAGCGCCCTGCAGTGCTCGGGCGAACACGAGCATGCCGAACGAGTCGGCCATACCCCCGAGGGCGGAGGCGAGTGCGAAGCCGACAAGCCCGATGATGAAGGCGCGCTTTCGGCCGATGAGGTCGGACAGGCGTCCGCCGAGCAGCAACAGCGACCCGAACGCCAGCGAGTACGCCGTGATGATCCACTGGCGATCCCCGTTGGAGAACTGCAGGTCGGCCTGCGCGGCCGGAAGGGCGATGTTCACGACGGTCGCATCGAGGACGACCATGAGTTGAGCCAGGCCGACGACGGCGAGCGTCAGCCATCGCCGTGACGAGTGCGCCGAGGGGGCGACAGCGGGTGAAGGTGAGGTCATGCGGGAGACTATATACGACACCGCACAGTTCCGAAACCAAATGGTTCCTGAACGTGGCAGTTCCTGAACTATACTGTTCCCATGGCAGACACAACCCTCAACGCGGAGGACGTCGACCCCACCCCCAAGCTCGGCCGCAAGCGCGACCACTCCCGCGATCCGGAGATCCTCTCGGCGACGCTCGATGTGCTCGCGGAGAAGGGCTACGAGCGGATGACCGTCGACATGGTCGCCGCCCGCGCCCGGGCCGGCAAGGCGACCGTGTATCGACGGTGGCCGTCCAAGGCCGAGCTCGTCATCGATGCGGTCGCCTGCATGAAGAGCACCTACCCGACCGACCTGCCCGACACCGGATCACTCCGCGGCGATCTCGTCGCCAACATAAAGACGCCTGCGGTGAAGGACGGCGAGCGGAAGCTCCGCATCATGGCCGGCATGGTTTCACTGATGTCGGCCTCCCCCGAGTTCGCGGATGCCGCGCGCGCCGTCATCGTCGAGCCGCGTGCCGCTGCCATCCGCACTCTCATCCAGAGGGCGATCGACCGGGGCGAGGTGTCGGGCGACGTCGACGCCCACCTGCTGGCGCAGGTCATCCCTTCGATGACGGCGTACAAGTCGCTGATGCTCGGTCATACCGTCGACCGCGACTACATCATCACCCTGGTGGACGACGTTCTTCTTCCGGCCCTGCGGATCAGCTCGCCCTGATCCGCAGCGGTGAGAATGCGGCGATCACCGCCGCGACGGCGAACATCACCGCGATGCCGACGAGGGCAGGGCGCTCGCCCACCAGTCCGGCGGCGGCGCCGGCGAGCACAGCCCCGCACGCTGCGAGCGTGCGATTGCCCGCACGTCGCGTTGCGTTCGTTCTCCCCCGCAACCGGTCGGGCGTGAGTGTCTGCCACAACAGCTGCTCGGGCGAGTTCTCCGCCCCCATTGCGAGCCCCTGCAGCAGGAGCGCGACGACCAACGCAACAGTCCCGGCGGGCGATGCCGGCGCGACGGCGACCAGGAGCCACGCCACCGGGTAGATAGCGCGGGTGCCGATGATGGCGCGCCCCGGGCCGAATCGCGTCGTGATCATGGCTGCGCAAGAGGCGCCGATCAGGCTCGCCACGCCGAAGACCGTCAGCAGCAGCCCGAAGGCGAAGGCCGACAGGCCCAGCTCGCGCAGCGCGAGAAGAGACAGCACCGTCATCGCCGCGCCGTTCGCGACGAACCAGGCGTGCGTCGAGAGGGTCAGCGGACCCAGCGTGGGGTGCCGGTATGTCCATGACAAGCCTTCGCGGATCTCCACGCTCACACCGCTCGACCTCCGGGTCCGACGCTCCTCCTCGATGGGCAGGCTCGCGTTGAGCGCGGCGTCGACGAGGTAACTCACCGCGTCGATGACGAGGGCGATTGGTGCCCCGAGAAGTCCGACGAGGCCGCCGCCGATCGACGGCCCCACGGTCTGTGCCGCGGCATCCGTCTGGTCGAGACGCACGTTGGCGCGCAGAAGGTCAGTGCTCGCCACGAGGCGGGGAAGCAGCGACTGCGCGGCCTCGAACCCGAACACCGAGAACGATCCGAAAAGCAGCAGCGCGGCCACCAGCATCCAGACCTGGAGGATGCCGAAGAGCCACAGCACCGGGACGGCTCCGAGCGACACCGCGCGTCCGACACTGGCCCAGACCAGGATCGGACGGCGACGCCAGCGGTCGGTGTAGACACCGGCGATCACTCCCAGCAGGGCGTAGGGGACGAACTGCGCCGCGTTGACGATTCCGACTTCTAGAGCAGACGCGCCGAGATAGTGAACGACCAACACCGGCATGGCCACCGACGTCACCGCGGTCCCGAACGAACTGATCGCCGCCGCCGCCCAGTACCGCGCGAAGACCGAGGGCGGCGGCGTCTCTCGCGCTGCGTTCACTCGGCCTGCCTCCCCGTCGGCTCGAGCCTATCGAGGCAGGCGGGAAGGCAGGCCGGGGCTATCAGCTGTCGGCGCCGCCGCGGTGATGACAGAACGCGCGGGCGATCGCGGTGGCCGCCTGGTCGCGGAGGAACGCGACACCGTCGGCGTTCGGATGCATCGAGCCGAGGAGGACCCCGTAGGTCGTTCCCGAGATCGGCCTACTGTTGGCCAGAGTCGCGTGGTCGGTGAGGGTGAATCCCGCGATCCAGGCCGCCCCGCCCTCGGCGCAGGCACTGTGCGCGGCAGACGCGTCCAGCGTGGGCACATACGTGAAACCGTGTTCGTGAGTGACCGAAGCGAGCGCGGCATCCAGGGTGACCTCGGTGCGGTGGATGTACGCCGTGTCGGCGCTCGTGAAGGGGAACGTGTTCTTCGGGAAAGGTGCTTCGAAACCGGAATCGCCGAAGAGGCTGGAGAAGCATCCGTGCGGCGCTTGCGAGCTATCCGGGGCGATCGTCGGGTACCCGACGACGAACACCTTGGCCTTGGGGGCGCGCTGCGAAATCACATCGAACGTGTGAGCGAGGCGCGGTACGAGGGTGTCGTGGATAGCCGCCACGAGCTTGTCCTGCTCGACGCCGTTCACGACAGGTGAGTAGTAGTCACGGCAGTGGGTGTAGCTGGCGCCCTTGATGTCGAAGAACAGGGGGCCGTCGCTGGCAGAAGCGATGCAGTTCTGGATCACGTCGGTGAATCCCAGGTCGTTTCCGCCGATGGAGATCGTCACGATGTCGGTGTCGGGTGTCAGCGCGTCAGCCTGCACCGGCGCCGTGGCTGACCCGATGCCGGTCTGTTGCGGCGTATCGGTGACGTTGAGCGTCGAGGCACCGGCGCACGTGCGGTCATCGAGTCGCAGGCCGAGCGTCTCAGCGAGCTGGTGAGGGTAGTCATGCGCGGCTTGGTAGCACCCCGTCGCGGGCCTCTCGCTGAACGGCTTGAGGCCGTACCCGCTCGCGTAGGAATCACCCAGCGCGACGTAGTGCAGTCCGTGCATGCTCGGCGCCACGGCGGCGGTCGTCGAGTCGGTGGCGACGTCGGTCGTCGCGGCTGACGCCGCTGTAGTGGCGCCGACCGCACTGGCGGCGGCCATCACGGCGATGAGGGTCGCCGCGAGGCGGCGTGGGCGGTTCTGCGTTCTGGGTAGCGAGGTCATGCAGCGACGGTAACGAGCGGGGACGGGCCGACTGAAGCGATCTCATGGGTCTCTTATCGAAGACATCAGTTCGCCAGACGTTCGTCTGTCGATGTGTCCACTCGATCAGCGCGTGACGATGAGCGCCTCGCCCTGTCCTCCGCCGCCGCACAGCCCCACAGCCGCCGTGCCCGCGCCCCGGCGTACGAGCTCGTGCACGGCGTGCACGACGAGGCGAGCCCCGGAGGCGCCGATCGGATGCCCGAGGGCGATGCCGCCGCCGTGCACGTTGACCACGTCTTCCCCGACACCGAGTTCTCGCTGGGAATGGGCGACCACGGCACCGAACGCCTCATTGATCTCGACGAGGTCGAGGTCGGATGCCGCGAGCTGCTGCCGCTCGAGTGCCTGCGCAATCGCGCGCGCGGGTTGGGCGTGCAGCGAGTTGTCGGGACCGGCGACCTGACCCGCGGCGCCGACGACGGCCAGCACTGGCCATCCGTTGACATCGGCGTGCGCGCGCGTGGTCAGCACGACAGCTGCCGCGCCGTCGGAGATCTGCGACGCGTTGCCGGCGGTGATCGATCCGTCGGCGGCGAAGGCGGGACGCAAGCCCGCAAGCGTGTCCTCGGTCGTGTCGGCGCGGATGCCCTCATCGCTCGAAACGATCACCGCGGGGCCGCGGCGCGGCGCGACCTCGACAGGCACGATCTCTGCGTCGAAGACGCCGGCATCCCGTGCGGCGGCGGCGCGCCGATGAGAAAGCGCGGCAACGTGGTCCTGCTGCTCGCGCGTGACCGCGAAACGCGGGTTGAGGCGTTCCGTCGACGCACCCATGCTCTCGCGGTCGTAGGCATCGGTGAGTCCGTCGAAGGCCATGTGATCGAGCACCTCGACCGAGCCGTAGTTCCAGCCCTCACGCGAACCCATCAGCAGGTGGGGCGCGCGGGTCATCGACTCCATGCCGCCGGCGACGACGACCGTCGCGTCCCCCGAGGCGATCATGCGCTTCGCGTCGATGATGGCCGTGAGACCGGACAGGCATACTTTGTTCACCGCGGATGCCGGGACATCCCATCCGAGGCCCGCTGCGAGAGCCGCCTGCCGCGCGGGGTTCTGCCCCGATCCGGCCGGCAGCACCTGGCCCATGATCACCGCATCGACGGTATCGGCGGCGATGCCGCCTTTCGTCAAGGCACCAGCGATGGCGAAGCCGCCGAGCTGCGGGGCGGTGAACGAAGCGAGCTGTCCCTTGAGCCTCCCCTGCGGGGTGCGGGCGGCGGCCACGATCACGACGTCATCGGCGGTCATGCGATCTCCTTCAGTGTGTCGGCGATGATGAGTTCGGGTTCGGTCGCGGCGACGACATCGTCGACGCTCACGCCCGGAGCAGTCTCGACGAGTACGAGTCCGTCGGCGGTGATGTCGATGACCGCCAGATCGGTGATGACCCGATCGACCACGCCGCGACCGGTGAGCGGCAGTGAGCACGTCTCGACGATCTTGGCCGAACCGTCGCGGGCGACGTGCTCCATCAGCACGATGACGCGCGCAGCGCCGTGCACGAGATCCATCGCCCCACCCGGGCCCTTGACCATCTTCCCGGGAATCATCCAGTTGGCGAGGTCGCCGGTGGCCGAGACCTGCATGGCGCCGAGGATGGCGGCATCGATCTTGCCGCCGCGGATCATTCCGAAACTCAGCGCCGAATCGAAAAACGCCGCGCCGGGCAGCGTGGTCACGGTTTCTTTGCCGGCGTTGATGAGATCGGCGTCGACGTCCTCCTCGGTGGGATAGGGCCCGACGCCGAGAATGCCGTTCTCCGACTGCAGCACCACGGTCACGCCCGGCGGGACGAAGTTCGGCACCAGCGTCGGCAGACCGATGCCGAGGTTCACGTACGAACCGTCCGCCAGTTCGGCCGCCGCCCGGGCAGCCATCTCGCTGCGGGTGAGCGCCATGTCAGGCTCCTTCCGTGGTTCGGCGAGCGTGGTCGGCGCCGACGGTGACCGTGCGGCGTTCGATGCGCTTTTCGATATCGGCGCCGACCTCGACGATGCGGTGCACATAGATACCGGGCAGATGGATGCCGTCGGGATCGAGCTCCCCGGGGGCGACGAGTTCTTCGACCTGCGCGATGCAGATGCGCCCGGCCATTGCCGCGAGCGGGTTGAAGTTGCGTGCCGCTTTGTGGAACACGAGGTTGCCATGCGTATCGCCTCTGGCGGCGTGAACCAGGGCGAAGTCGGTGACGATCGCCTCTTCGAGCACGTATTCGCGCTCCGATCCGGAGACCGCGAACGTGCGGACATCCTTCGGCGGTGAGGCGACGGCGACGCCGCCGGCTCCGTCGTATTTGCGCGGCAGCCCGCCCTCGGCCACCTGGGTGCCGACGCCGGTCTGGGTGTAGAAGGCGGCGATGCCTGCCCCGCCGGCACGGAGCTTCTCGGCGAGCGTGCCTTGCGGCGTGAGCTCCAGTTCGAGTTCGCCGGAGAGGAACTGCCGCTCGAACTCCTTGTTCTCCCCGACATACGACGACGTCATTTTTCGAAGGCGCTTGGCGTTCAGCAGCACGCCGAGCCCCCAGTCGTCGACGCCGCAGTTGTTCGACACCACGGAGAGCTCACGGGTGCCCTGCGCCAACAGTGCGCCGATCAGAGCGATCGGGTTGCCGGAGAGGCCGAACCCGCCGACGGCCAGCGAGGCGCCATCGGGGATGTCAGCCACCGCTTCGGCCGCCGACACGTAGGTCTTGTCGATCACGAATCACTCCCTTGTCATCGCGCGTGCGTTTCCATCCTGCGACCGTGCCGGCGGGCGCGCACGTCTCTGCTTGCCATGTGGATGCCGCAACGCGTACTGTCCACATCATGGACACATCGCGACGCACCGTACCTGGAGCCCAGTCGGTGGCGCGGGCGGCGGCGCTGCTGCGCCTCGTGACGACGGCGGGCGAGAACGGCCTGTCCGTCGGCGAGCTCGCGCGGCGCGCCGATCTCACCCGACCCACCACCCACCGCCTGCTGAGCGCGCTCCGTCACGAGGGCCTGGTCGATCAGGATGAGAGCACCGGCGCCTGGATCCCCGGCCCGGAGCTCTACCTCATGGGCACGGTCGCGGCATCCCGCTACGACATCACCGCCATCGCTCGCGACATCGTGCGGTCACTGGCGGTGCGCACGGAGGAGAGCGCATTCCTCTCGGTGCGTCGCGGCGACGAGACGGTGTGCCTCATTCGCGAGGACGGCGCGTTTCCGATCCGGTCGTTCGTGCTGTCGGAGGGCGTCCGCTTTCCCCTGGGCGTCGCCTCGGCAGGACTCGCGATTCTCGCGTTCCTTCCTTCCCACGATGTGGACGCGTACTTCGAGCGGCATCCCGAACTGGCGGAGAAGCATGGGGCTGCTCACGCCGAACAGCGGCTACGCGCTCGGCTGCGCGAAACGCACGCTCGCGGATACGCCCTGAACCCCGGACTCATCGTCGAGGGCAGCTATGGCCTGGGCGCGGCGGTGTTCACCCGGTCGGGACATCCGCAGTGGGCGTTGAGCCTGACGGGTGTCGAGTTCCGCTTCTCGCCCGAGCGCGTTCCCGAACTCGGCCGCACGCTGCTCGCGCACGCACATCAACTGTCGACGCGCGTCGCCGCCGGCGCCCGCTGACCGCCGCCGCGCTGGCGAAGGGGCGGTCGGTCACCGCGCGGTCCACCCGCCATCCATCGTGTAGCTCGCGCCGGTGACCATTCCCGCGTGGTCGCTGGCCAGCCACGCGGCGAGGGAGGCGACCTCCGACGGCTCGATGAGCCGCTTGATGACCGACTCCGTCAGCATGATCGTTTCGACGACCTCGTCTTCAGCGATGCCGTGCACCCGCGCCTGATCGGTGATCTGCTGCTCGACCAGCGGGGTGCGCACGTACGCCGGGTTGATGCAGTTGCTTGTCACGCCGTACCGGCCGCCCTCGAGCGCGGTGACTTTCGAGAGACCTTCGAGCGCGTGCTTGGCGGTGACGTAGGCGGACTTGTACGCACTGGCGCGCAGTCCGTGGGCACTGGAGATGTTGATGATGCGTCCCCAGCCCCGCTCGTACATGCCGGGCAGCACGGCACGAATGAGGAGAAAGGGCGACTCGACCATGAGGCGCTGCATGAAACGGAAGCGTTCCGGCGAGAACTCCGGGATCGAGGCAATGGTCTGCACGCCGGCGTTGTTGACGAGGATGTCGGTGTCGAGGGCGAGGCCCTCGAGCGCCGTCGTGTCGGAGAGGTCGACGACCCATGCCTCGCCGCCGATCGCCTCGGATGCCGCGTGAGCGGCGGCAGCGTTGAGGTCGGCGATGACGACATGAGCACCACGGGCGGCGAACTCCTGAGCGCACGCGAGACCGATGCCGCTGGCTCCCCCGGTGAGCACCGCCCGACGGCCGGCGAGATTCTGCTCCGTCATGCTCGACTCCTTCGTTCGCACACTCCCATACGGTGAACGCGCGAGGAGATTCTGTTCGCCACGGACCGCACTGTCAACGCTGCCGTGCTCGTCGCCCCTGTCATCCTCTCCGCTTGCATACTGTAGGTATATACTTTTGATATGCAACATTCCGACGACATTCTGCGATTGCTCCTCGGGGCGCACGCCCTTACCCGGATGGCGGCCCTCGACACACACGCGGAGGCACCCGCGGCGCAGTGGCGCACGCTCGTTCTGCTGCGCGACCAAGGACCGCAGCGCATCGGCGACCTCGCGGCACTGAGCCGTGTCACCCAGCCCGGCCTCACACGTCTGGTCGCCCAGATGGCCGAGGCGGGCCTCGTCGAGCGCACACCCGATCCCGACGACTCGCGTGCGACGGTGGTGTCATCGACGGATGCCGGACAGCAGGCGCTCGATGAGTGGTTGCGGGTTTTGAGCGACGCACTCGCACCGCGCTTCGCCGATCTCGACGATGAGGAGTGGGCCACGATGCGTCGCGCCGCCGACATCGTCAACGCTCGCACGCGCGTGACGGAGGTGGCTCGATGAGCGGCTCCCCCACCGTCAGCATCTGGCGTCAGCCCGCCCAGGTGTGGGCCGTCGCGTTCGCGTGCGTGATTGCTTTCATGGGCATAGGCCTGGTCGACCCGATCCTGCCCGCCATCGCCAAGTCTCTGGAGGCGACGCCGGTCGAGACCGAGTTGCTGTTCACCAGCTATCTGGTCGTCACGGGGCTGGCGATGCTCATCACGAGCTGGATCTCCTCGCGCATCGGCACAAAGGCGACGCTGCTCATCGGGCTCGGACTGATCGTCGTGTTCGGCCTGCTCTGCGCCCTCTCCGGCAGCGTCGACGCCGTGATCGGCTTCCGCGCGGGATGGGGTCTCGGCAACGCCCTGTTCATCTCCACCGCGCTGGCGACGATCGTCGGCGCGGCGTCGGGCGGTAGTTCCGCCGCGATCATCCTGTACGAGGCCGCCCTCGGACTCGGCATCGCGATCGGCCCGCTCCTGGGCGGCATCCTGGGTGAGATCAGCTGGCGCGGACCGTTCTTCGGCGTCGTCGTGCTGATGGCGCTCGGGTTCGTCGCTGTGCTCACGCTGCTGCGCGGCGGCGAGGAGAAGCGCACGCCGGTGAAGCTGTCGGCACCGTTCAAGGCGCTGACGCAGCCGGCGCTGGCAGTGCTGGCGATCGCTGCACTTTTCTACAACATCGGCTTCTTCGTGCTGCTCGCCTACTCGCCGTTCCCGCTCGGATTCGGGGCGATGGGGATCGGCCTGACGTTCTTCGGTTGGGGTGTCGCGCTCGCAGTCACGAGCGTGTGGGTCGCGCCGATTCTGCTGCGGCGTCTGACCCGCAGCACCGCGATGCTGCTGGTTCTGCCACTGCTGGCCATCGACCTCCTGGTTGCGGCGGCGGTCGTGGGAACCCCCGCGGGCCTCGTAGCCTGCATCATCGTGGGCGGCCTGCTGCTCGGCCTGATGAACACGATCCTCACCGAGTCGGTGATGGAGGCGACCGACCTGCCGCGTTCGGTGGCCTCGTCGGCGTACTCCGCCGTGCGCTTCCTGGGCGGAGCTGCTGCTCCCCCGATCGCCGCCGCGCTGGCCGCCGCCTTTACAACCTCGGTGCCGTTCGTCTTCGCCGCGATCTCGGTGCTCGTCTCGGCTGCGACGATTCTCATCGGACGTCGGGCGCTGTCCCGCATTGACGGACACAACGCGGATGCCGGAGAAGAAGCCGCCGCCGTGCTCGTGGGCGACGCGGCGTAGGGGGCGCGACCGGGGGCCGGGGGGCTGCGGAAACTGACACATCGAACGCGAAAAAGGTCCGGACTCTGATTCGCTCAGAGTCCGGACCTTCGCTTGGTGGTGCACCCCCTGGGACTTGAACCCAGAACCCACTGATTAAGAGTCAGTTGCTCT
>CAUPYO010000036.1:0-10740 GCA_963515565.1 uncultured Microbacterium sp. | reverse complement strand
TGTGCTCGGTGCCGATGTAGTTGTGGTTGAGCATCTTCGCCTCTTCTTGGGCGAGCACAACCACACGACGGGCACGGTCCGTGAATCTCTCGAACATTCGTCGACACTCCTCCGGCGCACAGTCTCTGGTGCGCTTACGTCGAGGGTAACGACCACCGGATGCCGGTATGCCCGTGTTCGCCGTCGGCGCACCGACGCGGCATCCCGTCATCCCGTCACGCGCGGCGACGCCATGCGCGGCACAGCCCACCGACTCCGTCGGCGTTACCGGCGGAAACCATCGGAAACCGCCGGAAACCATCGGAAACCATCGGAAACCATCGGCCCGCGGTATGACTCCTACTGCAGGGCCGAGGTGAGCCGGGCAAGGTTGTCGAGCACGGTGGATCGCAGGGGCTGCTGCATCCACTCCTCGAGGGTCAGCTCGCGGCTGAGCGCGCGGTACTCGTCTTCGACCGCGCGCAGCTGCGAGACGAAATCCTCGCCGCGCACGAGCAGCGAGATCTCGAGGTTGAGACCGAAGCTGCGCATGTCCATGTTGCTCGAACCGATGACCGCGACGTCGTCGTCGATCGACATCGACTTGGAGTGCAGGATGAACGGCTTCTCGTACATCCAGATCTTCACGCCCCCGCGCAGCAACGCCTCGTAGTAGCTGCGCTGGGCGTGGTACACCATGGCCTGGTCGCCCTCCTCCGAGACGAAGAGCTCGACGTGCACCCCGCGCTGGCAGGCGGTCTGGATGGCGATCAGAAGTCCCTCGTCGGGAACGAAGTACGGCGAGACGATGACGATCTTCTTGCGCGCCGCGAACAGCAGCGTCATGAACAGCTTGAGGTTGTTCTGGAACTCGAACCCCGGCCCCGACGGGATGACCTGGCAGTCCAGGTCGCCGCTGCCCGTGTGCACATCGAAAAGTTCGATGCCTTCGACGATCTGGTCGGTCTCGCTATACCAGTCGCTGAGGAAGACGGCGTTGACGGATGCCACGACGGGCCCGTCCAGGCGGGTCATCATGTCGACCCAGTGCAGCCCTCGCTTGATGTTCTTAGGCAGGTTGTAGGTCGAGTCGGTGACGTTCTGCGATCCCATGAAGGCGACGTGCCCGTCGACGACGAGGAGCTTGCGGTGGTTGCGCAGGTCGGGACGCTGGTACTTGCCGCGCAGCGGCTGCACCGGCAGCATGAGCTTCCAGTCCGCACCCATCGCATCAAGGCGGCGGCAGGTCTCGGCGTAGAACGGCTTGCCGCGGTTGGCCCAGTGATCCAGCAGCACGCGCACGACGACGCCGCGCGTGACGGCATCCTCGAGGGCGTCGAAGAACCCGGCGGTGGTCTTGTCCAACTGCAGGATGTAGAACTCGGCGTGCACATAGCTTGTCGCCTGACGGATGGCCGCGGCCATCTCATCGATGCTCTCCTCGTAGCCCGAGATGAGCGTCGCGTCGTTCTCCCCGGAGAGCGGCATCGCGCCCAGATTGCGGTTGAGGCGCACGAGTTGCTCGAACCACAGCGGCGGGTCGGGCCGGAGCGTACCGAGATCGAGCCCGTGGCTGGTGGTGCGGATGTACTCGTTGATCTGCTGCTGCTTCTTGCGGCGCTTGCGCGGCAGGCGCGGGTTGCCGATCAGAAGGAACAGCAGCACCCCGATGATCGGGATGAAGTAGATCGCCAAGAGCCAGGCCATGGCGGCCGTCGGGCGTCGGTTTCGCGGGACGATGATGATTGCGAGGATGCGCACCGTGACGTCGGTGATGAAGACCAGGATCACCCAGGCGAGCGCCCATCCGGTCTGATCCACGTCGCTCTCCCCGCTGTCGGACTTCGCCCAGCGTAGCGACTATCCCCGACTCAGGTCGTTCGAGGCGCCTCGGGGGTGGTCTCGGCGAGCGGCGCTCCCGCCTCGCCGACCGGGGGCAGACCGCGCTTGGCCCGCTCCTCGTTCTCGACCTTGGCGTATACGCGACGCTCGCTGCGATCCATCCGCAGGATCGCCCGCAGGACGAACACGAACAGACCGAGCACGACGACGGTCGGCAACAGCGACCAGGCGACGGCGGTCCAGTACGGGTCCATGCCCTCCATGGTACGCGCGTCGGCGCCGTCTCCTCCCCAGTCGAGCGCCGGACGGAGCTCTCCACCGGCAGCATCGCCGTCCGTCCACGCGCCGGGGATGTTGCGCAGACTCTCCGCATGTCCACGATCGTCCGAGCCGCCGACGCGGCAGACTTCCTGTCCGTCCTCCCGCACCTGCTGGGGTGCACGCCCCGGCAGAGCGTGGTGCTCGTGCCGATGGCGCACGGGCGCACGCTCGGCGCGATGCGCGTCGACCTCCCTGCCGACGAGGTGGCCTCGACGGCCGCGGCCAGCATCGTCGGCATGGTCTGCCGCGTGGTCGATGTCGAGGCGGTGATGCTCGTCGTCTACACGGATGCCGCGGCAGGGCACGATCTGCCGCATCGCGGTGTGGCGAGCGCGCTGCTGACCCGAGCGCGGGAGTGCGGGCTCCCGGTGGTGGACGCGTTGGTCGTCGCGGGAAACGGATGGGGATCGTACCTCGACGATGATGTGCCGGTCGGAGGCCACAGCCTGGAGAGCATCGCGGCGCGTGACGATCTGCCGCTCGCTGCCACACCGTGGGGTGCGGTGGCGAGCGACCAATCCGCGGGGGCACGGCTGCCCGCACCCGCCGCCGGGCAGCGGCGCGGGGTCGCTCAGGCGCTGCGCTCGTTGGAGGCGGCCCTCGAAGCGATCTGCGGCATCCCGCGGGTCGCCGGCGACGACGACTCGCGCATCGATCCGGCAGCGCTGCAAGCGGCGTGCGAACTCGACGACCTGCCGGAACTGTTCGAGCAGTCGCTGGCATGGGATCCGGCAGCTCTCACGCCGATGCAGGCGGCCATGCTCGGCTGGTGCCTGGCGCGGCCGGCGCTGCGCGATGTCGCCCTGGTGCAGTGGGCGAGCGACGTCGCCGGGGGCGATGCGGCGATGGAAGCCCAGCGACGCTGGGAAGACGGCGCGGAGTACCCGAGTGACCTCGCCTCGGTGATGTGGGGAGAGGGCTCCCGGCCCGATGCGGTGCGCCTGCAGACCGCACTCGATCTGGCGCGCCAGGTCGCGGCGGTCATCCCGAAACGGCGCCGGGCCGGGGCGTTGTCGGTGTGCGGATGGCTCGCGTGGGCGCTCGGTCGTTCGACGCATGCCGATCACTACGCGACCGACGCGCTGCGCTGCGAGCCTGCGCACGGGTTGGCGGAGATCGTGCGGTCGTTCGTCGCCGCGGGCCACCTGCCCGACTGGGCGTTCCGTGCGCGGTGACGCACGTGGCGCCGGCGGCGAAAGACAGCGAGCCGCTCAGGCTGAGGGCAGCTCGCCGAAGCCGTCGACGACGAGTTTTCGCACCGCCTCCACGGCGGGGACGGCCTCGCGACCGACTGCGGAGATCTGCAGGCGGTGGCCCTCTGCCGCGCCGAGCGCCAACAAGCCGATCATGCTGGCAGCGGATGCAGGTGCCGACCCGGTCGTCGCGTTCGCGACGGTGACGTCGGCATCGAAAGACGCGACCGCTTTGACCACGAGCGCGGCCGGGCGCGAGTGCAGTCCCATCGGGTTGCGCAACGTCGCCTCGGCGGTGGCGTCGGCATCCGGTTCGGCGGCGGGCGGCGGCGCGGATGCGGTGGCAGGGGTGACCGGAGACGCGGCCGGCGCCGAACCCTGCGCCCCGGGGGCGGGTCGCGGCTGCTTCGCGGTCAGCGCCGCATCGGTGTCGGCCGTCACCTCATCGAGCGAGCCTCCGGTCGCGGCGCGCACGATCCCGGCTGTCAGGCCCTCGACGAAAGGACCGTCACTGATGCGCACGGGCACATCACTCGCCCGCAGTTCGAGGGCGAGTTCCGCGCTGAGCACCGCCGATCCGAGGTCGGTGACGATGACGATGCCGTCGGCGCCGCCCTCCGCGACGTCGTCGATCGCGTCGGCGATGGCGGCAGCATCCGTGCCGAACCCGCCGTCGGCTCCCGCGGCGAGCCGCACCGGCGGTCGATCATCGTGCACCATCTGCATCGCCAACTCGACGGCGGCCTCGGCAAGCGCCGCACTGTGCGAAACGGCGACGAACCCGATCACGCGGCCGTCCCGGCGGCGACATCAGCGAAGGTGCGCAGCAAGATCGCGGTCGATGCGGAGCCCGGATCGATGTGCCCCGCGCTGCGCTCGCCGAGGTACGACGCCCGGCCCTTGCGCGCGATGAGCGGCTCGGTGTCGGCGCTTCCCCGCTCGGCGGCATCAGCAGCCACCGCGGCAGAGGCAGCCAGGCTGTCGCCGGCGTCGAGCGATCGGCCGAGGGCAGCAAGGGCGGGGGTGAACGCATCGATCATCGTCTTGTCACCGGGCTCGGCGTGCCCGCGGTTGACGACACCGGTCACACCCGCCGCCAGCACGTCGCGCCACTGCGCCGCCGTCAGCGCGGCCGGTACCGGGCAGGCCCGCCCCATGTCGAGGAACAGCGTGCCGTACAGCGAACCGCTCGCTCCGCCGACTTTGCTGACGAGAGTCATGCCGACCGTCTTGAAGAACTCGGGCAGCGAAGCCGGCGGCGCGGCGTCGAGTTTGGCGACGATCGCCGTGAAGCCCCGGCGCATGTTGGTGCCGTGGTCGGCGTCACCGATCGCCGAATCGAGAGCGGTGAGCTCCTCGGCCGCAACGTCGAGCCGAACGGCGCTTTCGCGTACCCACCGCTCGAGCAGATCGACGGTGACCGCCTCGCCCATCTCAGTACCCCCACCGCAGAGCGGTGGTGTTCACGGGCGCATCCCACAGGCGCAGCAGCTCGTCGTCGGCGCGCAGCAGCGTCAACGAACAGCCGGCCATATCCAGGCTCGTCACGTAGTCGCCCACGAGGCTGCGCGCCACAGTGATGCCGCGTTCGGCGAGAGCGTCGGCGATGTCGGCGTAGATCACGTAGAGCTCGATCAGCGGGGTGCCGCCGAGGCCGGTGAGCAGCGCGATCACGGGCGCGTCGGAGAAATCGAGATCGGACGTGATGGCGTCGACCAACTCGTGCGCGATGTCGTGCGCGGGCGCGAACGGCACGCGCGTGCGCCCGGGTTCGCCGTGGATGCCGACGCCCATCTCCATCTCATCGTCGGGCAGATCGAAGCTCGGGTGCCCGACCGCGGGCACGGTGCAGCTGGTCAGCGCGACACCCATCGACCGACCGCTGTCGGCAACCCGCTGGGCGACAGCGGCGACCTCGGCCAGGCTCTTGCCGTCTGCGGCCGCCGCACCCGCGATCTTCTCGACGAGCACCGTTGTGCCCACGCCCCGGCGGCCGGCGGTCCACGTCGAGTCCTTGACGGCGACGTCGTCGGCGACGATGACCGATCGCGACGCGATGCCTTCCTCCGATGCGAGCTCGGCGGCCATCTCGAAATTGAGGACGTCGCCCGTGTAGTTCTTGACGATGAAGAGCACGCCGGCGCCGGCATCGACCGCCTGCGCGGCGGCGAGCATCTGATCGGGCGTCGGCGAGGTGAACACCTCTCCGGCACACGCGGCATCGAGCATCCCCGCCCCGACGAAGCCGCTGTGCAAAGGTTCGTGACCGGAGCCGCCGCCCGAGATCAGGGCGACACGACCCGCGCGTGGAGCGGTGCTGATCACGATCCGATTCTCGTGATCGACGGTGAGCTCCGGATGGGCGGCAGCGACGCCGCGAAGCGCGTCGGCCAGCACGTTCTCGGCGGAGTTGATGAGCTTCTTCATGCGCGGGTCTCCTCGTCAATGAGTGCCTATGGGCTCGACTTTAGGCGCGCTGAGCGGCCGCGTCCATCGACGGTGAGGATGCCGCGTTTCGACTCGTCGCTGCGGTCCTCGCTCCACGACCGGAAAGCGCCCTGGCACCGGTCGTTGAGCGAGCGCAGCGAGTCGAAACGCGCCGCGCCCGCGGGTTACTTCACCAGCGGGAAGAGGATCGTTTCGCGGATGCCGAGACCGGTGATCGCCATGAGCAGGCGGTCGATGCCCATGCCCATGCCCCCGGTCGGGGGCATGCCGTGCTCGAGTGCACGCAGGAACTCCTCGTCGACGCGCATCGCCTCGTCGTCGCCGCGGGCGGCCAGCTTCGCCTGCTCGACGAATCGCTCGCGCTGGATGACGGGGTCGATCAGCTCGGAGTATCCGGTGGCCAGCTCGAAACCGCGCACGTACAGGTCCCACTTCTCCACGACCCCGGGGATGCTGCGGTGCTCGCGCACGAGCGGCGACGTGTCGAGCGGGAAGTCCATGACGAAGGTCGGGCGCTCCAGCCCGCCCTTGACGAAGTGCTCCCACAGCTCCTCGACGTACTTGCCGTGCGTCGCCACCTTTTCCGGCACCTCGACCCCCGCCGCGGCGGCGAGTGCCTTGAGCTCCTCGAGCGACGTCTCCGGAGTGATCGTCGTGCCCGCGGCATCCGAGAGGGAGTCGTACATCGAGATGCGCTCCCACTGCCCACCGAGATCGAACGCGGTGCCGTCGGCCCACGTCACCGTCGTCGAGCCGGCCACGGCGATCGCAGCGTTCTGGATGAGCTCCTGCGTGAGGTCGGCGATGCCGTGGTAGTCGCTGTAGGACTGGTAGGCCTCGAGCATCGCGAACTCGGGGCTGTGGGTCGAGTCGGCACCTTCGTTTCGGAAGTTGCGGTTGATCTCGAACACCCGGTCGATGCCGCCGACCACGGCGCGCTTGAGGAAGAGCTCCGGCGCGATGCGCAGGTACAGCTCCGCGTCGAACGCGTTGGAGTGGGTCACGAAGGGACGGGCGGCCGCTCCGCCGTGCTGCACCTGCAACATGGGCGTCTCGACCTCGAGGAAGCCGTGGTTCGTGAACGTCTGACGCAGCGACGCGTTCACCTTCGCGCGGGCGATGACAGTCACGCGAGCCTGGTCGCGGGCGATGAGGTCGAGGTAGCGCGAGCGCACACGGCTCTCTTCGCTCAGCTCGCTGTACAGGTTGGGCAGAGGCAGCAGCGCCTTCGCGGCGATGACCCACTCGGTCACCATGATCGACAGCTCGCCACGGCGGCTGGAGATGACCTGCCCGGTCACCGAAACGTGGTCGCCCAGATCGACGAGGTCCTTCCAGTTCTGCAGCGACTCCTCGCCCACCTCGGCCAGCGACACCATGGCCTGGATGCGGCTGCCGTCGCCCGCCTGCAGCGACGCGAAGCAGAGCTTTCCGGTGTTGCGGCTGAAGACGATGCGGCCGGCGACGGATGCCAGGGCCCCCGTCTCGGCGCCGGCCTCCAGGTCGGCGTAACGCTCGCGCAGGGCGGCGATGCTGTCGGTCACGGGCACCGCGACCGGGTAGGCGCCGCCCGCGGCATCCGTCCGCTCCGCGAGCAGCCGCTCGCGCTTGGCGAGGCGCACAGCCTTCTGCTCGTGAACGTCGACGAGGTCGAGCTCTCCCGCGGGCGCGGCCAGGGCGGGCGTGGACGCAGCGTTCGGCGTCTGAGTCATGGTGCGGGGCTCCTCGAAGTTGACGTTCCATTCTATCGAGGCGCCATCGCACGCCTTCCGAGGCCCCGATGCCGCGGCACCACCACGGCGACGCTAGCTTCGTATCCATGAGCACCGCACCCAAGCTCGTCCCTGCTGCCCTCGTGACGGCGCTCGCGCTGGCCTTGGCCGCCTGCTCGCAGACCGAACTCACGCCAGCGCCGACGCCGACGGCGCGCCAGACGACGACCGCCCCTGCCCCTCACAAGCCCGTAGACAGTGGAGCCTCCAGCGGGGCATCGGGGACGGTCGAAAAGGACGCCGACGGCACCCCGACCGGGTACGTGGTCGCAGAAGGCGACACCGCCGCGGGGATCGAACACCGCTTCGGTGTCGACGGTCTCGCCGAACGGTACAACCGATATCTACAGCCCGGCGAACGCCTGAGCCTCACACCGCAGGTCACGCTTCCGTGAGCAACTCATTCAAGATCGCGGCATCTGCAGTCGTGGCTGCTCTGACACTCGCCTTCGTCGCGTGCTCGCCGGCCGAACCCGGACCCACGCCCTCGCGTGCGCGCACAGAACCCACCTCCCGATCCGACGCGGCATCCGCGACGCCGACCGGGGCCGCGGTGGCGACGTCTGCGCGTGAGGCGCTCTACGCCGAGGGTGGCGAAGCGTTCGATGCCGCGGCTGCGGCGTTCCCGTTGCCGCTGCCTGCCGGGTACTCCTGGCCAGCGGGCATCACACGTGGAGTACCGCCGGAGGCTGCCAGCGACAAGGTGTGGTACGTCTGGATCGCCGCGAACGCGGATGCGGCCCGCCGCGGCGACGCCGCTGCCGTCGATGCTCTTGCGCAGGCCGATCCGCCGTTCGATCGCGCCTTTCTGGCCGACGTTCGCCAGCTGATCGACGAGGGTGACTACAACACCCTGATGATCATGTTCCCTATGCCCGCAGGCATGGTTCGCGGCTGATCCGAACGCGTCCGGCCCCGCGCCGAGCTAGTCGGAGGCTGCTGCGTGATCGATGTTCGGCAGTCGCGCCACAGCGAAGCAGGCCGTTGCACATAAGACAGCCGCGGTGCCGATCGCGACTGAAGTGGTGCTCACAGAGGCGATAAAGCCCCCCACCAGAGCGGCGATCGGCGCAGCACCCAAACCCAGCACGGTGAAGGCGCTCGTCACTCTCCCAAGAAGTCGGTCAGGCGTGAGCTCCTGGCGAACAGTTACTGCGAGGATGTTCCACAGCATGGTCGCAACGCCGAGAAAGAAGAGGGCGGCGCCAGCGAGAACCGGGTTCGGTGCAGCGGCGAAAGCTCCGATCGAAGCTGCTCCCAATACTGCCGACGTACGCAGCGACCCGTTGGTGCCCAGCCGCCGACGAAGGCGCCCGGTGAGAAGTGAACCAACGACGCTGCCGCCCGCGTAGACGCTGACGAGCAGGCCATAACCCGCGCCGGTCAGCTTGAGAACCTGCAGCACGTGGACGACGAGCACAGCGAGCAGGATGCCGGTCGACGCCGAGAGCAGACAGGTGCTGGCCGCGATCGGGCGAAGGATCTGGTGCGAGGCCAACCACCGGATGCCCTCTGCGGTCTCTCTCCATATCGACCGACGCGTACCGTTCTTTGCCGCCACCACGCCCTGTTCCGGGATGCGGGCAATAAACGCGACAGAGGCGATCAACGCCACCGTTTGAACGAGAGCGGGAGCAGCGGCGGAAATCGAGTACAGCAGACCACCCACAGCA
Organism: uncultured Microbacterium sp.; assembly: GCA_963515565.1. Taxonomy (GTDB): domain Bacteria; phylum Actinomycetota; class Actinomycetes; order Actinomycetales; family Microbacteriaceae; genus Microbacterium. Next base: position 1,512 of record CAUPYO010000036.1, on the reverse strand, counting down.
GGACCGAAAAAACTGCCGGCAACAGTCGTACCCGCTTGAAGACGGCCATTCGCCTGGACCAATCGATCACGGTCAACGAGAGTGCGCAACAAGGCCGGGCCGGCGCTGCGAATCAACGTTGTTCCGCTCGCGAACAGAAAGGCGGCGATGAGGATCACGGTCACTGATTCATGACCGAGAATCACCGACAACCCGAGAGCGAGTGCGACAAAAACACGTCCCAGGGAGGTGCGCCACATGACCGTGCGGCGCTCCCACCGGTCGACGAGCGTCCCCGCCACCAGGCCGAACAGCAACCATGGCAGCCCGGTCGCAACTTGCAGCAGCGACACGACGAACGGATCGCGCGTCTGACTCGCGATGAGGAGCGGCAGGGCTGTCATGGACAGCCCGTCGCCGAACGCGGCGCCGACGGTCGCCCCCCACAACGAGCGATACGCCCTCGACCGCGAAATGCTCGTCATGTCACATCTCATCCAATTAGTACGTTTTGTACATAATGTATCATGGGAACATGAACGAGGAAGTACCCGTCTCCGAGGCGCGAAGCCAGCTCTCGGAGCTTGTCAACCGCGTGCGATATGGCGGCGACCACATCGTGCTCACCCGCCACGGCAGGGGTGTGGCGGCCCTCGTTCCCCTTGATGCACTGGCGTCCCCGGCCACGGACGGCCAGACGGACACCGGCACTCAGGCCCAGGTCATCGATCTGGGCTCACGAACGTCGCCACCTCCCCGGCAGATCGCCGCGCAACTCGACCTTCCCTAGCGCCACGGCGTGAATCGTTCAGGCCGAACGGGACCCATCGTCGAATACGCGAGTCGCGGGCGGTGCGTATCGCGGGACTACTCGTCGTGGCGCATGCCCTCGACCTCGCTGTCCAGAAGGCACGGTAAACCCCTCTATAGAGCCGCCGCCGACCCGCCGCTCAGGAATCGACGACGGGGAAATCCACCGCGGGTGAATCGACCAGCGGCGATCCGTCCTGCAGCGCCCGGTCGACGGCGGAGTGCACCAGGGCAGACAGGTAGCGCCCGGGTTCGTCGATGCCCGCCGCGCGCAGCAACGACGTCGACTGACGAACGATGGATGCCGAGAACTCCGTCGCCGTGGTGATCGCCTCGCCGTAGGCGGCGCGATCGGCTTCGGCGACGACCACCGGCTCGCAGCCGAGTTCGACGGCCAGCGCTTGCGCGATCGGCAGCACCGCGGCGGGAGCGGTGACCGCCGCGAACGCGTCGTGCAGCTGCCGGAGATCGATCGAGGTGCCCGTGAAGGTCACCGCCGGATGCACCGCAAGCGGAATCGCGCCGCGGCGGGCCGCCGGCGCAAGCACGTCGGTTCCCCAGGCGGGGTCGGTGTGCAGGACGAGCTGACCGACTTGCCAGCGATCGAGGTCGGCAAGGCCGGAGACGAGCGCGGGTAGCTCGTCGTGCGGCACCGCGATCACGACCAACTCGCTGCGGCGGACGATCTCGTCGGCGTCGAGTATCGGAACGCCCGGCAGAATC
>CAUPYO010000035.1:0-10830 GCA_963515565.1 uncultured Microbacterium sp. | reverse complement strand
GGCGACAGGTGCCGTTCGTCCGCTCGCCCCGGGTCGAAGCGCGCTACCTCGGCGAAGAGCTGCCGGGCACCGACCTGCCCGCACCGCCCGCCCCCCAGATGTTCCCGTGGCTTGCGATGATCGCGCCCGTGATCATGGGTGCCGTGCTGTTCTTCGTGATGAAGAACCCGATGGCGCTCGTGTTCGTCGCGGCATCCCCGCTGTTGATGCTGGGCACCTGGGTCACCACTCGATTGCAGGCCAAAGCACAGCTGCAGCGCGACAAAGACCGCTTCGAGCAGCAGCTGTCTCGGCTGTCGACGCGGCTCGAAGAAGAGCGCGAGACCGAGCGGCGCGTGCGCCGCGGAGAAGTTCCCGAGCTCGACCCCATCTGCGCCGACGCGCTGTCCGCCGGTCCTCTCGTGTGGACCCGGCGCCCCGAGCACTGGTCGTTTCTGCATGTTCGCCTCGGCGACGGCACATCACCGAGCCGCAACACGGTCGCCGAGTCGACGAAGCGCGACGCGGCGATTCCCGCCTACGTCGACCGCCTCGACGAGACGGTGGCTGCGTACCGCGAGGTCGACGACGTGCCGATCCTCGAGTCGCTCGCCGAGGCGGGCGCCATCGGCATCGCCGGCTCCACCGCGCGCGTCGGTGACACGGCCCGTGCGCTGCTCGCCCAGACGGCGGGTCTGCATGCGCCGTCCGACGTGCACATCGTCGCCTTCGTCGGACCGACCACGCGCGCCGCGCTCGCCGACCTCAAGTGGCTGCCGCACACCTGGGCAGCCGAAGACGCGCTCGGCACGGCCCCCATCGCCGACAACGCCGCGACCGCGTCCCGGCTGCTCGCTCAGCTCGAGGAGCTCGTCGACACGCGGGCGAAGCAGATGCGTCGTCTGCGCGCGCTGAAGGCGACGGATGCCGCGACAGCAGCCGGCGCCGAGGTCGGCGAGTCACAAGGGCGTGAAGAGGAGATGCCGCTGCCGGCATATGTCGTCATCATCACCCCAGATGCTCCCGTCGATCGGGGCCGCCTCATCCAGCTCAGCGAGCGCGCCGCCGGAAGCGGCGTCATCCCGGTCTGGGCGACGTCGCGGGTCTCCGATCTTCCCGCGGCCTGCCGCACGTGGGTCGAGCTGCCCGCCGACGGTGATGCCAGCGCCAACTTCGTGCGCCTCGGCACCGTCATCGCTCCGCTGCGGGTCGAGGCGCTCGATGCCGCGCGCTTCGGCGTGGTCGCCCGCGCGCTCGCCCGCATCACCGACATCGGCGACGTCGCCGAAGATGCCGGCGACGTGCCTCGCACGATCCCGCTGCTGCAGCTGCTCGGCACCGAGATGGCCACGAGCGCGGATGCCGTGATCGACCGGTGGACGCAGAACGCGTCGATCCGCGCGACCCGGTCGGGAGCGGGCTACCAGCCGAAGCTCCGCGCCCTCGTCGGCCAGGGTGCGCAGGGCGCCCTGCACCTCGACCTGCGCCAGCAGGGACCGCACGCTCTCGTGGGTGGCACGACCGGCTCGGGCAAGAGCGAGTTCCTCCAGGCATGGGTACTCGGCATGGCCGCCGAGTACAGCCCCGAGCGCGTCACGTTCCTCTTCGTCGACTACAAGGGCGGGTCTGCCTTCGCCGACTGCGTCAGTCTGCCGCACTGCGTGGGCCTCGTCACCGACCTCAGCCCGCACCTCGTGCGCCGTGCGCTGACGAGCCTGCGGGCCGAGTTGCACCACCGTGAGCACCTTTTCAACCGCAAGAAGGCGAAGGACCTGCTCGAGCTCGAGAAGGCCGCCGATCCCGACGCGCCGCCGGCGCTCGTCCTGGTGATCGACGAGTTCGCCGCCCGCGCCAAAGAGGTGCCCGAGTTCGTCGACGGCGTCGTCGACATCGCCCAGCGCGGTCGCTCGCTCGGCATCCACCTGATCATGGCCACGCAGCGGCCGGCTGGCGTCATCAAAGACAACCTCCGCGCCAACACCAACCTCCGAGTGGCGCTGCGCATGGCCGACGAGACCGACTCCGACGACGTCATCGGCTCTAAGGAGGCCGCTCTGTTCGACCCGGGCATCCCGGGGCGCGGCATCGCGAAGACCGGTCCCGGACGCATGAATCTGTTCCAGTCGGCCTACTCCGGCGGGTGGAGCCTGCGGGCCGAACCCGAGCCGGCCGTCGAGGTGCGTCCGTTCCTGCTGGGCGAGGCGCCGGTGTGGCAGAAGCCCGCCACCGACGAGGCGCCGTCCGAGACGGAAGACCTCGGACCCAACGACCAGCAGTTGCTGGTGGCCCGTTTCGGCGACGCCGCCGAGCTGGCGCGCATCGCCCCGCCACGACGTCCGTGGCTCGACGAACTGGCGACGACCTTCGATCAGACCAAGCTGCACCAGCGCACGGACGCCCGCCTGGTACTCGGCGTGGTCGACGTGCCCGAGCGCCAGGACCAGGTGCCGTTCTTCTTCGAACCCGACACCGAGGGTCACCTCGCGATCTTCGGGACGGGTGGCTCCGGCAAGTCGGTGGCGCTGCGTACCCTCGCCGTCTCGGCCGGCATCACCCCGCGGGGCGGCCCCGTGCACGTCTACGGTCTGGATGCCGCCACGGGCGGCCTCCGCATGCTCGAGTCGCTGCCGCACGTCGGCGCCGTCATCTCGGGCGATGACACCGAGCGCATCGATCGCCTCTTCGGCATGCTGCGCGCCGAACTCGACCGCCGCGGCGACGCCTACGCGGCGTCCGGCGCCTCCACCCTCACCGAGTACCGGGCGCTGTCGGGACGCACCGACGAGCCTCGCATCCTGGTGCTCGTCGACGGTTTCCCCGCGTTCCGCTCCGCCTTCGAGGGCGTTCCCGGTCGCGCCGACGCCTACCGCGCCTTCCAGCAGGTTCTCACCGACGGTCGTGGCCTCGGCATCCACGTCGCACTCACGGCCGACCGCGGTCAGAGCGTGCCGACCTCTCTGCAGGCGATGATCCAGCGCCGCATCGTGTTGCGCATGGCCGACGAAGACGGCTACGCCCTGCTCGGCATGCCGCGCGATATCCTCGGCGCCGACGCGGCTCCCGGCCGCGCCATCGTCGATGATCACGAGGCCCAGATCGCCGTCATCGGCGGTACCTCGAGCACGAAGGATCAGTCCTTGGCGATCGACCGCATGGCCGAGGCCATGCTCCGCCGGGGCACGACCCCGGCGCCCGGCATCCGCGCGCTGCCCGTCGAGTACGCGCTCGACCAGCTGCCGGCGACGACCCCGACGGGCGTGGCGATCGGCCTGTCCGACCTCGACCTCGGTCCCTACGGCATCGAGCCGCACGGGACCTTCATCGTGGCCGGGGCGCCTGCTGCGGGTCGCTCGAATGCGGCTGCGGCGATCGCCCGCCAGGTGCTGCGGGCGCGTGCCGACACGCCCGCGTACTACATCGGCGATCGGCGCTCTCCGGTGCAAGATGCCGCGGCCTGGACCGGCACGGCCGAGTCGGCATCGGCGGCGATGGCACTGCTCAGTGCCATCGAGGAAGCCGCCGACCGGGTCGCGAGCGGTGGTCCGGTTCCGATGCTCGTGCTCGAAGGAATCGGCGAGTTCGCCAGCTCGATGATCGAGATGAACCTGTCGACGATGGTCAAACGCGCCGGCCGCGGCGAGGTGTTCTTCGTCGTCGTCGGCGAGATGAGCGAGTGGACGACGAACTTCGGTCTGTTGGGCGAGATCAAATCCGCCCGCCGCGGCGTGGTGCTGCAGCCCGAGACCATTGACGGCGAAGTCGTGCTGAAGACGCCGTTCCCGCGTCTGGTGCGCGGCGAGCTGCCGGTGGGACGGGGAATCCTGGCGCACCGGGGCAAAACGGTTCGTATCCAGTTCCCCCTCGTGACGGCCGGCGCAGAACTGGCCGCAACGGGGGTGGGCGTGTGAGGCATGGGGAGTTCTCCCCATGGTCACGGTGGGCGCCCCCGCCTATCGTCTAATCAACAAGACCTCCCGGCACACCGGCCGGGCTAGCTGAAAGGGGCCCCTCATGGCCAATCTGAATGTCACCTACGACCAGATGAACTCTGCTGCCTCGCGCCTGCGTGACGGCCAGAACGAGCTGGAATCGAACCTGCAGCGTCTGCGCCAGCTGGTCGCACAGCTCGTTCAGGACGGCTTCACCACCAGCCGTGCCTCGGGCGCGTTCGACGCCTCGTACACGGAGTTCACCACCGGTGCGACCAAGACGGTCCAGGGCATCGAGGGCATGGCCTCCTTCCTCGAGAAGGCCGCTCAGGCTCTGCAGTCCACCGACGAGCAGCTCGCCAGCCAGCTCGGCCAGTAATTCCGACGACGAAGGCCGAGAGCCCAGCGAGGGCTCTCGGCCTTTGTTGCGCGCGCCGTGACCTGACGGTCAGCCTCGGGAGTGCCCCAGCACTTTGACGATGATGCCGCGCCGGCGCAGTTCGGTGATGGCGTGCGTCTCCTCGTCGACCGTGCGTCCGAGAGCGTGCTTGTCGGCGACCACGACCACGTCGCCGGCCACCAGCCGGCCGAACAGTCGCGTGAGCCGCTCCGACCAGCTCTCCCCGGTTTCCGGTGCGGGGTGGCGGAACCCCTCGATCGGCACGCCGAATTCGGCGAGAGCGTCGCGTTGGGAGATCACCGACGGCAGGTCGTCGCGTGCGACGACGAGGCCCACGAGGCGCGAGCCCGCGGGGCGCGCTGCCCACCAGTCGGCGCCGGAGATGACCACCGGCACCGCAGAGGTGACCGCCGGCAGCGCGATCGACTCCGCATAGTCGGCGGGGGCGCGCTGTTCGTCCGGCTGATCGGTGCTCACGGCATCCATTGTGGCCTACCCCTCCGACCTCCACTCCCGAGGCTGTCGCGTTTCGATCGGCCCAGCGCAGGCGATCTGCCCGGGAGAGGACGATTCACCGCGATTGTGCCTGTTCTGGGCCGATCGCCTGCCGCCGATCGCCTGCCGCCGATCGCCCGCCGCGGGCCCGTGGCTCAGGCGCAGGACAGGGTCACTCTTCGTCGCCGCGCCGTAGCTGGATGCTGAGTTGATCGGCATCCAGCCGTGCAAGGGCGTGCCGGAGCGTGGCCGACGAGTACGACCCCTCACGCGAGACGTCGACGAGGTGTTCGCGCATCGCCTCGATGAGCGTGATGCGCAGATCGATCACCCCCGCCGTCGTGATCTCGGGCGACTCGAGTCGCGGTGCGCCCATGCGGTCGGCGAGTTTCGCGAGGATCTCGGGGGGATACGGCGTTCCGCTCGCGTCGGCGAGGCCGGGAGTGCGCAGGCGTGCGAGCGCCGCCTCGCGAAGCTCATCATCGAGGCGATCGCTCTCCTCGGCGGTGGCACCGTCGCCCGTCACAGCCGGCATCTTGAGCATGCGGATGAGCCAGGGCAGCGTCAGGCCCTGCAGCATGAGGCTCGTGAGCGCGACGAAGAACGCGACGAGGATCAGCAGCTCGCGGGCGGGCGTGTCGGGCTCGAGCGTCTGCGCGGCGGCGAGCGTGACCACCCCGCGCATGCCGGCCCAGACGATGACCGTGCCGTCCTTCCAGTTGAGCGTCGACGCCTGGTAATAGTCCATGTCGTTGAGCAGGCGTCCGACGCGTGCGCGCAGGCCGTCGACACGGTGCTGCGTCGCCGCCGGGCTCGAGGTCGGACGTGCCGCGACGCGGCGCACCACTGTCCGCGCCGTGCGTCGGGTGAATCGTCGCAGAAAGCCCGGACGTGGTGTGGCGCCGGTCGGTCCGTCGCGCGGCGGGCGCAGGTCGCGCAGGTCGGACGTATCGGGATCGAAGGCGTCGAGGCGGTCGCTGAAACCCTGGAGCCGTCCCCGCTGCATTCGCCGTGCACGCCGCGCGATGAGCACCACGACCCCGGACACATACAGAGCGCGCACGACGAGCACGATCGCCAACGCCGCCAGGGCGAGCACGATGGCGATGCCGATGCCCTTGTACTTCACCACGTTGCCGCTGACGATGTCGCGCAGCTCCAGCCCCATGATGAGGAAGACGGCGCCCTCCAGCAGCAGCTCCAGCGTTCGCCAGTTGAGCTGATCCGACACTCGCTGCTCGGGAGTCGACCACCGAGCCGCCCCCTGACTGGTCGTGATCCCCGCCGCGACCGCGGCGACCAGGCCCGAGCCGCCCAGGTGCTCGGTGGGGAGATAGGCGACGAACGGCACGATGAAGCCGACGGCCGTGTTGGCCACCGGGTCGCCGATCCAGCGCCGGGTCCGCAGGGTGAGGTGGCCGACGGCGACCCCGACCACGACCGCGATCAGCACGCCCCACGCGAACGCGCCGATGGTGCCGATGAGCGAGAAGCCGGCGGCGGATGCTGCGACGGCGCTGCGCAGCAGCACGAGCGCCGTCGCATCGTTGAGCATGCTCTCGCCCTCGAGCATCGTGATGACCCGTGGGGCGATGCCGAGCTTCTTGGCGATCGAGGTGGCGACGGCATCCGTGGGGCTGAGGATCGCTCCGAGGGCGACCGCGAGGGCGAAGTCGAGCTTGGGGATCGCGAGGAAGAACAGCGTGCCGAGCGCGAGCGCGCTGACGACGACGAGGATCACCGCGAGCCCCGCGATGGGCACCGCGTCGCGGCGGAACTCGATGGCCGGCAGTCGCACGGCAGCCGCGTACAACAACGGCGGGAGGATACCGGCGAGAATCAGCTCTGGCGGCACGGAGAACGTCGGCAGCACGAGCGAGGCTCCCAGCCCGATCGCGACAAGGATGAGCGGGCCTGCCACCCCGAGGCGCCGCGCGAGGACCGTGGAGACGCCGATGACCGCGATGCCCGCGATCAGCCACGTGAGGTCGGTCACCGCAGGCTCAGATCAGGCCGAGTGCGCGCACGGCGTCGCGCTCGGCGACGAGCTCTGCGACCGAGGCGTCCACGCGTGCGCGGCCGCGGCCGTCGAGGTCGAGACCATCGACGATCGCGTACCCGTCGGCGTCGTGGCCCGTACCGGCGCTGGTCACGGGGAACGAGGAGTACAGGCCCTCGGGCACGCCGTACTCGCCCCGCGAGAGCACGGCCGCCGACGCCCAGCCGTCGGTGGTTCCGCGCACGAGATCGCGCACGTGCGAGATGGCCGCGTTCGCCGCGGATGCGGCCGACGACGATCCGCGCACCGAGATGATCTCGGCGCCGCGTTTCGCGACCCGCGGAACGAATGCGTCGTCGAGCCAGGATGCCGCGGCATCCGCCCCGCCGAAACGCTCGGCGAGGGCGTCGAGCACCGGCCTGCCGTCGACGCTCGCGTGGGCGACGTCGGGGAACTGCGTCGCGGAGTGGTTGCCCCAGATGACGACGCCGCGAAGGCGGGCGACGGGAACGTCGAGGGCCGCCGCGAGCTGGGCGACGGCGCGGTCGTGGTCGAGCCTGGTCAGCGCGGCGAAGCGGTCGCCGGGGATGTCGGGCGCCGAGGCGGCGGCGATGAGGGCATTGGTGTTCGCGGGGTTTCCGACCACGGCGACGCGGATGTCGTCGGCGGCCACGTCGTTCAGCGCCGCGCCCTGCGGGCCGAAGATGCCGGCGTTGGCGGCGAGCAGGTCCGCCCGTTCCATCCCGGCGGTGCGGGGGCGCGCGCCCACCAGCAGAGCGATGTTCGCTCCGTCGAACGCGACACGGGCGTCGTCGGTGATCTCGACTCCGCCCAGCAGAGGAAACGCGCAGTCCTGCAGTTCGAGGGCCGCGCCCTCCGCCGACTTCAGACCCTGGGGAATCTCCAGCAGGCGCAGCCGCACCGGACGATCGGCTCCGAGCATGTCTCCGGCGGCGATACGGAACAGCAGCGAGTAGCCGATCTGGCCCCCGGCTCCGGTCACGGTGACTGTCGTGGCATCCATGTGGAGAGCCTACGGGGGCGGGCTCGGTGACGGTACGGTGAGGCATGACCTTCAACAACAACGCGGATGTCGGAGGCAACACGGCGCGTCGCGGGGGCGGTCGCGGCGGCGTGGTGATCGGCGGTGGCTTGGCCGGGCTCGGCGGCCTCGCGATCCTGCTGCTCAATCTGTTCACCGGTGGCGATGTCGGCAGCCTGCTCGGCGGCCTGGAAGCGCCGCAGTCGTCGGAGGGCACCGCGATCGCGCAGTGCGACACCGGCGCCGATGCCAACGCGAACGATGACTGCCGCCTCGCCGCCAGTCAACTCATCCTCGACGGGTACTGGGAGCAGCGCGTGCGCGACTACCGTGCTCCGCAGTTGATCATCGTCGACGGTTCGCAGTCGACCTCGTGCGGCACCGCCTCCAACGCGACCGGGCCGTTCTACTGCCCTCCCGACGAGACGGTGTACATCGACCCGACGTTCTTCGGTGTCTTGCGCACCCAGTTCGGGGCGCAGGCCGGGCCGCTGGCGCAGCTGTACGTGCTGGGGCACGAATGGGGCCATCACATCCAGCAGATCACCGGCGTGATGGACCGATTCCCGAACGACGGCACCGGACCGACGAGCAACGGCGTGCGCACCGAGCTGCAGGCCGATTGCTACGCCGGCGCCTGGCTCAAAGACGCCTCGAGCGTCACCGACCCGAAGGGCGTCGCCTATCTGCAGCGCCCGACCGACTCCCAACTGCGCGATGCGCTGAACGCTGCGGCCACCGTCGGCGACGACAACATCCAGGCGCAGTCGGGTCGCGTGAGCCCCGAGACGTGGACGCACGGCTCGAGCGCGCAGCGCCAACGCTGGTTCACCAGCGGTTATCAGAACGGCCTCGGCGCCTGTGACACCTTCTCGGTGTCAGGAGGAGAACTGTGAACGGACCCGCCCACCTCGACGACATCCTGTACCCCGCGATCGAGCCCTACGACACCGGCTTTCTGCTCGCCGGTGACGGCCAGCGCATCTACTGGGAGCAGTCGGGCAACCCCGAGGGCAAGCCGGTCGTCTTCTTGCACGGTGGTCCCGGTGCGGGCACGTCGCCGTGGCATCGCCGCTTCTTCGATCCCGAGAAGTACCGGATCGTGCTGTTCGATCAGCGCGGGTGCGGCAAGTCGACGCCGCACATGAGCGCGCCCGACGCGGATCCGCGCTTCAACACGACGTGGCACCTGGTGGCCGATATCGAGTTGCTGCGGCGCAACCTCGGCATCGACACGTGGCAGGTCTTCGGAGGTTCGTGGGGCTCCGCGCTGGCTCTCGCGTACGCCGAATGCCATCCGGATGCCGTCACCGAGATCGTGCTGCGCGGCATCTTCACCCTCCGACGGCACGAGCTGGAGTGGTTCTACGAGGGCGGGGCATCGGCGATCTTCCCCGACCTGTGGGAGCACTACCTGGCGCCGATCCCGGTGCTCGAGCGCTCGCGTCTGATCGAGGCCTACCACCGCCGCCTCACCGACCCCGACCCCGCGGTGCACGTGCCCGCGGCGGTCGCGTGGACCACGTGGGAGGCCTCCACGCTCACCCTGCATCCCGATCCCGACCTGGTCGCATCGATGGCCGAGCAGCAGGCCGCCGTGGCGTTCGCCCGCATCGAGAACCACTACTTCATGCACGGCGGGTGGCTGCGCGAAGGCCAGCTCATCGACGACGTCGGTGCGATCCGCGCCATCCCGGCGGTCATCGTGCAGGGACGCTACGACATCTGCACCCCGATCATGACGGCATGGGACCTGCATCGCGCCTGGCCCGAAGCGGAGTACGTGGTGGTGGACGACGCGGGCCACTCGGCGTCCGAGCCGGGCATCGCACGCGCTCTGCGCGACGCGACAGACCGCTTCGCCCGCTGACCGCAGGGCGGTCCGGGTGCGGTGCTGGTAGGCTGGGGGTACTTGTCGCGCTGACACCAGCGCGCTCGCGTCGTAGAACGCTTCCCTCGCCGCCCGGCTCCCAACCGGATGATCGGCTGACATTCTTCGTACGGCGACCCTGTGCGCATCCGCGCAGAGGCCACCGATCCGGGCCCTTCCGCCCAGAAACATCACTATGTCTGATATCACTTTCGGCGCGCTCGGCGTGCCCTCCCCGCTCCTCGACGTCCTCGCGAAGGACGGCAAGACCACCGCGTTCCCGATCCAGGTCGACACCCTGCCCGACACGCTCGCCGGCCGCGACGTGCTCGGCCGCGGCAAGACCGGCTCGGGCAAGACCCTCGCCTTCTCGATTCCGCTCGCCGCGCGCCTCGGCGGCCCGCTGGCCGGCGGCAGCCGCCGCTCCGGCCGCATCCTGGGTCTCGTCCTCGCGCCGACCCGTGAGCTCGCCACGCAGATCAACGCGGTGCTCGAGCCCCTCGCCGCCGCGTACGGCATGAAGACCACCACCATCTTCGGTGGCGTCAACCAGAACCGTCAGGTCGCTGCCCTCAAGGCCGGCGTCGACATCGTCGTGGCCTGCCCGGGCCGGCTCGAAGACCTCATGTCGCAGGGCTTCGTGAAGTTGGATGCCGTGGAGATCACCGTCATCGACGAGGCCGACCACATGGCCGACCTCGGCTTCCTGCCGTCGGTCACCCGCATCCTCGACAAGACCCCGCGCGACGGTCAGCGTCTGCTGTTCAGCGCGACGCTGGACAACGGCGTCGACAAGCTGGTGAAGCGCTTCCTGCAGAACGAGGTGCTGCACTCCGTCGACGAGGCCAACTCTCCCGTCGCCGCCATGACGCACCACGTGTTCCACGTCGGCGGCGTCGAGGAGAAGAAGGAACTCGTCCGCACGCTCGCGTCGGGCACGGGCCGGCGCATCCTCTTCATGCGCACGAAGCACCACGCCAAGAAGCTCGCGCAGCAGCTGACCTCGCAGGGCATCCCGGCGGTCGACCTGCACGGCAACCTGTCGCAGCCGGCCCGTGACCGCAACCTCGCCGCCTTCAGCTCGGGCGCCGCGCGCGTGCTCGTCGCCACCGACGT
>CAUPYO010000034.1:0-10832 GCA_963515565.1 uncultured Microbacterium sp. | reverse complement strand
CGAGCTGGTGCGCCACCGTCATCGAGTGGGTGACCACCTCGAGCGGGCGACCGGACGCCGGGCGTTGAGCCAGGAGCGTGGCGAGGGCAGCCGTGGTGGTGCCGGCATCGATATAGACAGAGCCCTCACCGTCGGCGCCGATCGCCTCCACCGCGCGTGCGGCGATCGCAAGTTTCGCGTCGCTGCGGCGCTGCGCCCGCTCGGCGAGAGAGGTCTCGATCGTGCTCACCCGGGTGCGGGCCACCGCTCCCCCGTGCACCCGACGAACCACGCCGACGGTTTCGAGGTGGTCCAGATCGCGGCGCACCGTCTCTGTGGTGACACCGAAGCGGCGGGCCAGGTCGATGACGACGACCCGTCCGTCTGTGGTGATCAGCTGCTCGATGAGCTGCTGGCGCTCCGTCGCGTACACGGTTCCTCCTTGAATACCCACAAGTTACAACACAAACACAGATGTAACAACACTTGACACCGTGAATAACAACACGGCAGACGGAAAGGCCCCGATCCGAAGATCGGGGCCTTTCGCTCAGCGGGTGTGCACCCGCCCGGATGTCGAGGCTCAGGCCTCGCTCATCACCGTGACCTCCTGCTGACCGCGCGCGGCGAGGGCGGCGGCACGAGCGGCGATGCGACGCTCCTGCTCGATCTGGCCCGCATCCAGGGTCTCCTGGTCGACGGGGTACGTCTCGACCTTGTTCACGCCGTTGTACTTCGCGATGTAGGCGTCGAGCTCGGGGCCGGACTCCCACGACGTGATGAGGCAGTAACGCGGCTCGGTGCCGTAGTGGGCAGCGGCATGCCAGAGGCGCTGCGTGTCGACGATGAGTTGGGCGCCCGCCGGGAGGGCGATGCGCGTCTCTTCACTCGGGTCGGTGCGATTCTCGCGCAGGACGAAGTAGCTCGTGGCGTCGTCGGTGAGGTTGAAGAACCCTCGCACGACCCAGCCGGTGCCGTCGGGGTTCAGTCGGTTGTTGTCGTCCTGATGCAGGTTGTACAGGCAGTCGGCGTAGGTGTTGGGCTGCAACTCGATGATCCGGCAGCGACCGACGTTCGCGCCCGGCTCCATGGCGCGCGCGGTCAGGGTCGGGGCGATGGCGGTCTGGGAGTCGATCCAGACGCCGTCCTTGTCGGTGCGCGGTGGCTTGTGGTTCCAGAAGCCGTTGCACTCGACTTCACCCTTCGCCGAGGCGAGAGGGGCGAAGCGGGTGTCGCCCGACGACTTCCAGTCGACGTATTCGACGTCGAGCCACTCCTTCGGATCGATCACCTTGTTGTAGCGGTCGAGGACGACGTAACCGGTCTCCTCGAGAGCCGCGCTCTTGATGTAACCCATGACGGATCAACCTTTCTGTCGGACAAGCGAAGTTTTTACAGGCCCGACTTAGGTCAGCCTACAGAGGCCGAATGTGAACGCGGTTAGACTCGACGGCGGTCATCGACAGCGAGCCCGGAGGCGATACGGACACCATGAGCAGCGGCACCAATATCGCCTCGTCCGTCTCCGCGACGCACGTCTCGGCCACGGCCGTGGCGACGATCGCGTGGCTCTCGGCATCCGACACCACCATCGTCGTGCCGGTCTATCAGCGCCAGTACCGCTGGGACATCGGGGGATGCGAGCAGCTTCTCGGCGACGTGCGCGCGGTCGCCGACGCCGCCGACGGGCAGACGCACTTCATCGGCTCGATACTGTCCACCGCATCGTCGTCGATGGCCGACGCGGACGCTCACCTCGTACTGATCGATGGCCAACAGCGCATCACGACGCTCATGCTGCTGGTCGCCGCCCTCCACCACACGCTGCGCGATGACGACCCCACGCTGGCTGCGGAGCTCGAGCGTGTGCTGGTGCGCGCGAGCGATCCCGGCCGCACGAAGCTGCGCCCGCACCGCGCGTGGGCGGATGTGTTCGAAAGCGTCGTCCTGGACCGTCGAACTGCCGGCTATGAGATGCGCGAGTCGCGCTTCGACGACAACTATGCCTTCTTTCGCAGCCAGATCCGCCCCGACGAGGCGGCGCACATCTGGAGAGGTCTGCAGCGACTCGAACACGTCGCGATCACTCTCGGTCCCGACGCGAATGCGCAGCAGACCTTCGAGAGTCTCAACTCCACGGGCGAGCCGCTACGCGACCACGAGCTGATCCACAACTACGTCCTCATGGGTCTGTCACACTCCGAACAGAGCGAGATCGAAGACGAATACTGGGTGCCGATCGAGCAGAACACCGGCGAGCAGATCGGCGATTTCTGGAGGCACTACCTCGTCATGCTCACCGGGCGCGAGGTCACGGTCGTCGGCGAACGCGGCGTGTACGACACGTTTCGCACCGAGTTTCCGCGCCTCGACCTCGCCACGCTCAGACAACGGGCCGGCCAGTGGCGGTCGTACTCGGAGATTTATCGCACGCTTCTGGACCCGTCGCGGGCGCCCGAGCGCGCAGTCGGGTGCCAACTCGGCTACCTGAACACCTTCGGTCGCGGCATGTATCCGCTGACCATGCGGCTGGTGCGCGAGCACCAGGACGCAGCGCTGTCGACTCCGGAACTGATCGACGCACTCGAGAAGCTGCAGTCGCTGTTGCTGCGCCGCACCGTCGTCGGAGTCACCACCGACAGGCTCGTCGCGCGCCTCTGCCGGGCCGCCGCGATCTCGCGAGATGCACTCGTGCGTGCCATCGCGCGGATCACCCCGTCCGACGAACGGACGCGAGTCGGACTCAAATACAGCCCGCTCCCCCACGCACCATATGTTCTCGCGCGGCTGGCGGGCGACGTGGATGCCGCGGCATTCGATGTCGAGCACGTGGTGCCGGTGGCCCCGTCCGACGAGTGGTCTCCCGACGGGAGGCGGCGCTGGAGCGAACTGTCGGAGGACGAGCAGAACAGCTTCCGCGCTCTCGCTCCCACACTGGGGAATCTGACGCTGCTGGAGCAGCCCCTTTTCGAGAGGGCGTTCGACGCATCCTTCGCGCAGAAGCGGGCGGTCTATCGTGAGAGCGACATCGAGCTCACCCGCGCCATCGCCGACCTGGACGGGTGGAGCACGGGCGCCATCACGGCCCGGACGCAGGATCTGACCACGCTCTTCCTCTCGGTGTGGAAGCGTCCGGCCGTGGTCAGCATCGACGATGACAACCTCACTCCGATCCTCGACGCGACAAAGCGCCGCGGATGGCCGCGCGGCTGGCAGCGCGAGTTCGACTACGTCGAATTCCGCGGTGAGCACTGGGAGGTGCCGGACATCCGCTACCTCTTCAATCGGATCTTCCACCGGCTGTGGGCCGATTCGCGTCAGAGCGTGATCGACTTCAGCGCGCGACGCGGCGGACCGGTCTATCCCGCCACGGCGTGGAACGGGCACTGGGACGAACTCGGCGACGGCCAGTACCTCTACATGGGCTGGGATTCCAAATACATGCTGACCGCGGTGCAAGGCGTGCTCGACGAGGCTGGTTGGGCCGCCGAAGTGTTCGTCAAGTACTCCTACATCGGCAATGCGATGAAGTGATCGGATACCCCATGGCACACCATCGCCCGAAGCCGCCCCGCCGCACAGCCGCGAAGCCAGATTCGTCGGCGCAGCGTCAGCGGCGGGGAGCCCGGCGTCAACTCGACGACCTCGATGTGGCGACGTTCACCGCGATCGCCCGCACTCGCAGTCCCCTCGTCGACGCCACCATGCCGCCCCTCACACGCGCCGCCGATCGCTCGAAGCTCTGGATAGCGATCGCGGGGCTGCTCGCCCTGTCGGGCCGGCCCCGCGCACGTCGCGCGGCGGCGCGCGGCCTCGCGGCCATCGGTATCACGAGCCTGATCGCCAACCAGGTCTCCAAGCGCGTTCATCGTCGTCCCCGGCCGTCGCTGACTCAGGTTCCCGTTCAGCGCCTGGCCCACCGCATTCCGACGTCGACCTCCTTTCCCAGCGGGCACTCCGCCAGCGCCGTGGCTTTCGCGGCCGCGGCATCCGCCGAAGTTCCCGCGCTCACGGTTCCCCTGCGCGCGCTGGCCGGTCTGGTGGGATTTTCTCGAGTGGCCACGGGTGCGCACTACCCCACCGACGTCGCCGCCGGATTCGCTCTTGGCGAGATGATCGCGTGGCTCACGACCCGGGTGGTTCCGGTGGAGAGGGTGAACCCACTGCAGGATGCGCCGACGGTACATGCCGGCACGCCGCGACCGGACGGCGAGGGCATCACTCTCGTGATCAACCCCCGTTCGGGTTCGGGGCGCGCCGGACGCATTCTGCCCGATGTGCGCCGGGCGCTGCCGCGTATGCGCATCGTCACGCTCACCGGCGATGACGACTACGCGCGCGCCATCGGTGAGGCCGCGAGCTCGTGCGAGGTACTCGCCGTTGCCGGCGGAGACGGCACGGTACAGCAAGCTGCGGCGGCCGCGCTCGAGAACGGCATCCCGTTGGCCGTCCTCCCGGCGGGAACCTTCAACCACTTCGCGAAGGATCTGGGCATGTTTCCGCTGTCCGCCGCCATCGACGCCATCCGCGCTGGCACGGTGGCAAAGGTCGACCTCGGCGAGATCAACGGCAAGATCTTCGTGAACACCGCCAGCGTCGGCGCCTACACCGATTTCGTCGCGATCCGCGAACGCGATGAGCATCGCATCGGAAAGCCTCTCGCCGCCGTGGTCGCGGCATTTCGCACGCTCGGACAAGCTCGCGCCGTACATGTGCGGGTTCGCGATCTCGACGGCAAGACGGTCGATGCCCGATTCAGCCTGCTCTTCCTGGGCAACGGACGCTACGAACCGCGCGGCTTCGCTCCAGTGCACCGGGCCACTCTGGACGACGCCCGCCTCGATCTGCGCGTGCTGGGTGTGTCGCGACGCGGATCGCGCGCCCGCGTCGTCGTCGATCTGTTCACCGGCCGCATTTCACGCAACCGGCTCTACCAGCAGTACTCGGATGCCGAGTTCGAGCTCGAGCTTCTCGATGGTCCGTACCGCATCGCCCGCGATGGTGAGCTCGGCGAGGAGGTCGATCACCTGAGCGCTCGCGTGCTGCCGCGGGCGCTCACCGTCATCGCCCCGTCGGCGCTCTCACGACGCTGACGTTCTGACGCCGCGAGAATCGCCTCAGTCTTCGGGTTCGACGCGTTCGGGCAACACGGACCACATGTAGCGCGAGCGTCGCAACTCGCCGTCCTCGGTGCGATCGGCGCTCAGAGCCTCGTATTCGTCGAAGATCTCCTGCACCCGCTCTTGCAGACGCGCGACTTCTGACGGACCCAAGAGCATCTGACCGGTCGCCAGCACCATGTACGCGATGTCGGCATCGGGCGCTCGCACCGTTCTCGCCGCGAGCACCTCCTCCATGCGCTGGCGCATGGGGGCGAGCCGCGAATCGATCAGAATCGTGCGATGCACCGCGTCGGCATCCGCGCTCGCCACCAGCGAATAGCTGGGTGCGGCGGGCAGCCACGGCCGCTCGCGTCCGTCGCCCGACTCGCCCCGGCGGATGAGGCCGGTGGCCTCGACCGCGCGAAGGTGATAGCTCATCGCGCTCGGCGTCAGCCCGACCAGTTCGGCGAGCTCTGTCGCCGTTGCCGGACCCTGCCTGCGGTACAGCTCATCGACGGCGACCTGGCGGAGGGGATTGGCCATCGCCCGCACAGCCCGCGGGTCGGAGATCAGAAGCGTCTGAGAAGACATGGCATCCCAGTCTGCCGCGTGCGCAGGCGCCGCGCACCCCGAAGGATGCGCGGCGCCTGCAATGAGCGTGCTCACCCGTGACGTCGTCGTCGCCACACGAGCACCGAACCGGCGCCGACCAGCAGGGCCGCACCGATCGCCAACAGCGCGACGGGTGTTCCGTCTTGGCCGGTGGAGGCCAGCGCGTGCGCCGAAGATCCCGCGGCCGGTGCCGATGTCTCGACGCCACCCGCCGGCGTGGACGCCGAGGGATCGGGCGTCGCCGTGGCAACCGGCAGGTCTCGACCCGTGACGATTTCGGCGCGCGCGGCGCCGTCTCCGTGCAGGTGCAGCATCAGCACCTGGGGCAGTGCGTCGCCGCGCCGGGTCACCGACAGCGATCCCGCCTCATCGGCGAAGATGCTCGTCCCCGACGTGCCGAACGACAGCGCGGGCCGGTAGGCGTCGATCGTCGCCGCGGCGGTCTGGTCGACGAGAGAACTGCGGATGCCGCCGTCGAAACCCGGGTTGTAGAACGATCGGCTCTGCACGATGTAGCGCACCGTGGTTGCGGTGGTGTCTTTCGTGTAGCCGAGCGCGGACAGCGACGTCGACAGGGTCGCGACGGTGTTGTCGAACACGTTGGTGCCCTGGTCGCCGAACAAGCCGTTGACGGGACGTTCCTCGATGAGCCGACCAGTGACCGCATCGATCGTCATCGCCACCGGAACATCTCCCGCGGCATCCTCACCGGGCTGCAACTGCACGATGAAGTCGGCGCGGGTGTCACCGTTGACGTCGAGCTGGACCATCGGCCAGGTCAGAGGCGACATCCGCGCCCATTCGCCGGCCATCTGCACACCGAAGGTCAAGACGCCCTGGGTCGGGTCGCTCATCAACGGCGCGGTCGAGGACGCTCCCACCGCGAGGATGTCGGCGCTTTGCAGCGTCCGCCGCGCTGACGTGTCGGGGAAGGAGTCCCGGGGATCGGTTGCGCCGAGAATCAGCGGCACCACCATCGAGCGGTAGCGCTCGGATCCGCTGCCCTGGTCGAGACCGCGACCCGTCAGAGCCAGCGTGCCCGTGGTACCGGTGACATCGAACGATGCCGTGCGAGTCTCGGAGTACGGTCGCGGCGCCGCGTACACCGCCAGACGTACCGGGGAGACACCCACCGGCCCGAGAGCCTGCAGCACACCGGAGGCGTCGGTCACGAACTGGCGGGGCGCCCCGCCGACGTGCGACGCCATGGTGGGATCGATTGTGCGTCGCAGAGCCAGAGGGTCGGCGATGCGCAGGGTCAACGTGACCGAAACGCTACCGCCCGCGGGTACGGTGACGTTGCTCGGCGAGACCTCATACGCCACGCCGGGCGTCTCTGTGCGCGCCGCGTACTGCAACGTGACCGGCACAGCGGCTGCACTGTCGTTTCCGACCAAGACGGTACGCGTCTGGATGACCGGTTCGGTGCCGACGTTGACGACACCGAACGACGCGCTCATCAGCTCACCGTTTTCCTCGGAGCGCAGGCTGAGGCCCGTGCCCACGGCGGCCAAGGCGTCGACGCGGCCCGTTCCCACTCGCGCGGGACCGTACGCACGGGAGTCAGCTCCGACCGTCTTCACGTCATGAGCGGCCGTGTTCATGACCTGCTGCTTCACACGCTCGGCCGACCACGACGGATGCGCCTGCTTGACGAGGGCCGCGATGCCCGCGACGTGCGGTGTGGCCATCGACGTGCCGCTCATCACCGCGCGACCGGCGCCGCTGCCGTTGCCGGCCGACGTGATGGTCACGCCCGGCGCGGCGACATCGGGCTTGAGGACGTTGTCGATCGAACCGTGGGTGCCGCGCGAGGTGAAGGAGGCGGCGGTGTCGATACGCGAAGGATCCGTGTGATCGATGGTCTGACGCAGATCCGAGCGCAGCTGCATGGTCAGCGTGCCGGCCTCCATGGCCGGCCGAAGCCGCTGCGAATCCGCACCGGTGAGCTGCGCTCCGGGAATGTCGGAATTGCCGGCGATGCCGTTTTCGAACGAGTCCGCCTGGCTCGGCAAGACGACTCCGGCCGCGCCCGCGTCGGTAGCGTTGGTGAAGCGCGTCGCCGATCCGCACGCAACATTGTTGTCATCCCATTCCAGCCAGACGATCTTGCCCGACACCCGCTGAGCATCGGCCGCGCTGAAGGCACGGCATCCGTCCGCGTTGCTGGTCTCGCGGAGAGCGACGACCGGCGCGGTGAGATCGAAATCCCAGCCGAACGATTGGCTGTACTGCACGCGAATCTGCTCAGCAGCGTGCTGGGTGGGGGCACCGACTGTCGCCAGCGCGGCATCCGCCAATCCGTGGCCGCTGGCTGAAGCCGCCACCGTGAGCGCGCCCGTCGTCGTTCCCGGGCTGCCGGCGACGTCGGTCACGTCGCCCGAGTTGCCCGCCGCGACCACGGGGAGAACTCCGGCCTTCACGAGTTCCTCGAGTTTGGCGTTGTCAGGGTCGTCGATGGCTCCGTAGTTGGTGCCCAGGGAGAGGTTGACGACGTCGATCTCCGTGCCGGAAGCGACCTTCTGGGCGATCCACTCGAGCGCGGCACCGGTCAGCGATGTGCTGCCGCCCCCGTCTCCGAACACTTTGAGCGCGATGAGCCCCGCTTGCGGAGCGGCACCCGGGCTGATCGAGAAGTCGGACTGGACCTGCTCGGACGACAAGGCCGTGTAATCGCCACGGAAAGTGGTCAGGTCTTTGCTGACGCCGCGACCGAGGATGGTCCCGGCGACGTGCGTGCCGTGGTTGCCCCCACTGCCGTCGATCGGGTTCGCGTCGGGAGCGGGTACCGGGTTGTAGCCCGGCTGACCGATGGCACCGTTGTAGGTCTCACCGGCGAAGTCCCATCCGCCGAGGTAGGTGCCCCCGTCGAACCACTCCGGTCGTGGGGCGTCGGTCGATGCGAGCGCCTCCTTGTAGGCGGCCACGGTGCCCGGCCCACCGAAGTCAGCGTGGGTGTAGTCCACTCCGGTATCGACGACAGCAACCGTGACGCCGGCGCCTGTGTGCCCCGTTTGCTGCCAGGCGTCGACCGCCCGGGTCAGCGCGTCAGAGGCACCGTTGTACGGCGCTGCACTATCGGATGCCGGGAGTTCGATCGACTGAGGAACAATCCGAGACACCTTGACGACATCATTGCGATCGGCGATGCGCGCAACCGTGGCGGCATCCGCACTCACCGCAACGCCAGGAACGGAGTAGGTCGAGGTGTAGAGCACCTTGGCGTCGGCATCCGTTGCGGTGACGTCAGCGGCAACCTGATCGGTGACTTCGGAGTTCTTCGCCGCGATGTCCTCCGCGACGGCGCTCGCAGCGGATGCCGAGGCACCCTCCGCACGGCGCTCGGTGCCGGCCGCCAACGCGCTCTGCCCATCGGTCTGGATGAAGACGTCCACGATGCCCTGCGCATCGCGGATCGAGTCGGGGAGGGCGACGGCCCCCGCCGCAGACTGAGCGGGGGCAACGGGAATCTCTTCCAGGTCGCTCGGGCTCGCCTGCGCCGACGTCGTGCCGATGGTCAACGTCGCCGCGAGAACACCCGCGGCCAGAACTGCGCCGATGCCGGCGCGTGAGGAATGTGAGGTTGTCATATCGTCCTGGATTCAGCGGGCGGGAATGGCGGGAATGGTCTGCACGGGAGGCGCGATGTCGCCTTCGAGCGGGTCGGCCTCAGGGGAACTGCTCGGCGTCGGTGTCGGTGCGGGCGCGGCACGCTCCGGCAGCGTCGTCTGCGCGGGAGCAGCGGGAATCGAGGTGAGCGGGGCGGACGGCAAGGTGGGCCGAACGGTGCTCGGCGTCGGGTTCGCACCCGCATCCGCCGAGGGCGCGCTTGCGTCCGTGACGACCAGCGGCAGACGGAGGTCGTAGCCGAGCACGCCCGAACCGCCGAACGCCCAAATGGTGTAGTTGCTCGCAGGTGCAGGATCGAGCGTCACCAGGCGCAGGACGAAGTTGCCGTTGTCATCGGCATCGACGTACGCGTCGGCACCGACGGTGAGCGGCACGCGGTTCCACGCCGCGTCGCGCAACGAGACCCGCAGCGCGGCGCCCGGGATCAGCTTGCTGCCCTGCATGACGATGCCCTGAGTCGGATCACTGAGAACGGATGCCGAGATCGTCGAGGTCGACAGAGTCACATCGGATGCAGGATTTCCGGGGCTGTCGGTCACGACGAACGTGCCGCGAGCGTAGTGGCCCGTGGTCGTCGATCGTGCCTCGAGCGTGTACGTACCTTCGGGCACGTCTCGGGGGCTCGTCACCTGGTTGTGGTGGCGACCTTCCCCGTTGGTGCGCGACATTCCCAGCGACACCTGAACGCCGCGCGACGTGATCAGCGTCAGCTCGTAGGTGTCGAAGGGGATGAAGCCCGAGAGCGAGAATCCGAGGCCCGACTGCGCGGAGAAGTCCGCCGCGCTGATCTGCGCCGCATCCGGCACGAGCGTCTTGTCAGCGACCCGCGGGGCTCCCGCGGTGACCGTGAAGGTTGAAGACCCCTGAAGCTCGCCGTCGAAAGACTGCAGGCTGAGCAGCCACGTGCCCACCTGCGAGTTGACGGACTGCACCTGGAGTTCGTAGGAGAAGTTTCCGTCCTCGTCCGAGTGGAGCCCCTCATCCGCACCGATCGCGAACATCGTGGTGTCGGGAAGACCCAGGCTGAAGAAGACCTTCGTCAGCGGCCGAAATCCGCTCGCACGCACGATGACGGATCTGTCGAGGAACTCGTCTTGGCTGATGGTCGTCGGATCGCTGGAAACCTTGAGGGTCTCACCCGGATCCACCGTCACGGTCAGGAGCGCAGCGCCCGACTCGCCTGCCGACGACGTGACGGTGATCTGGGCGATGCCGGCGTCGGGCCGTGTGTTCTCCGGGTCGACGTCGAGCGTACGGACGGTCGTGACGAGGTCGCCGTCGCTGTCGGCGGTGACCGGCGCCCAGTGCTTGCGAACACCCGAGGCGAAGGTGATCGCGACGGTCGCCGTCGAACCGGGAGTGAGCCCGTGCGCCGTGACCTGCACACCGCCGGCCCACAGCCAGTACTGCTCGATCTCCGCGCGATCGAGCGAGACGGGGATCGTTGTGGTCGCCTGCGGCGCCGCCGTCACCACGCGAGCGCCCGCCGGCGCGGTGGCGCCCTGGGTC